>JBGPFT010000089.1:0-7594 GCA_041483475.1 Fibrobacteria bacterium
ATGCGATCGGAGTCGCCGTCCAAGCCGATGCCGATGCAGCTGCCGGTTTCCTTCACTTTCTTGCTGAGATCCATCACGTTTTCCCACACCGTCGGATCGGGGTGATGATTGGGAAAGGTGCCGTCCACGGTGTCATAGATGCTGACGACTTCCGCCCCAATGCGCTCGAATACTTTTTTCGCGAACAGGGCGCCGGTGGCGTTGGCCGGGTCCAGCACCATTTTGATTTTGTTCTTCAGCTTGAAGCGCTGCGCCAGCATGTCGATATAGGCCGGCGTGATATCCCGCTTTTCCGTTTTGCCCGCGCCCGAGGCAAAGACGCCTTTCTCCGCCATTTTGCGGATATGGGTGATCTCCTCGCCGAACAAGGTGGTTTTGCCCAGGCCCAGCTTGAGCCCGTTGTATTGCTTGGGGTTGTGGCTGGCCGTCACCATGGCGAAGCCGTCGATGGGCAGGTGAAAGGCGCTGAAATAGCATAACGGCGAGGTCACCGTGCCGATGTCGATGACGTCCAGTCCCGTGGAATTGATCCCGACGACGAAGGCGTCCATGAGTTCTCGGGTATGGGTGCGCACGTCGCCTCCCGCGGCGATCACCTTGGCGCCGTGCCCGCGCAAATGGGTGCCGAAGGCCTTGGCGATGAGAGCCGCCGTTTCGGGGTTCAATTCCTGAGGCACCAGGCCCCGGATGTCGTATTCGCGGAAGATGGATGAGTTCATGGCGTTATGTCGCGATCACCGTATCCTTGGCGATGACGACGATGCCGGTTTCGGTGATATGGAACCGGCGGCGATCCTCTTCCGGGTTCACTCCCACCTGGAAATACGGGGGAATGTGGACGCCTTTCTCCACGATGGCGCGATGCACGCGCGCGCCGCGCGCCACGTTCACGTTGGGGAAGAGAATGCTGTCCGTGACCAAGGAGTGACTGTGCAAATAGCTGCCTGGCGACAGGATGGAGCCCACAGCCTTACCGCCGGAAAGGATGCAGCCTTCGGAAACGATGGAATCCTCGGCGATACCCCGCCGTTTCTCGGGATCATCCTCGCCGAAAATAAACTTGGCCGGCGCCAGGTTCCAATTCACCGTACGCAGCGGCCATTGAGTATTGTAGAGATTGAATATCGGAGATATGGCGCGGCATTCCATGTTGGCTTCATAGAATGCCTCCAAGGTTCCGATGTCGCGCCAATAGCCCAGCGAGGCGTCGGTTTCGCCGCGGATGCGGTTGGTGTTAAAGTCGTAGACGTACACCGGCTGCCGGTTATAGATGGAAGGCAGAATGTCACGGCCGAAGTCGTGATGCGAATTCCCTATTTTGCTGTCGGAAAGCAGCTCCTGCACCAGGAAAATACTGTCGAACAGGTAATTGCCCATCGAAGCCAGGGCCCAATCGGGCCGGCCCGGCATGGACTTGGGTCGCGACGGCTTTTCCTCGAAGCCTACCATTCGCCCGTCGTCGTTCACCTCCAGAATTCCGAACGATGACGCTTCCTGGATGGGGACGGGAATGGCCGAGATGGTGGCCACCGCCCCTTTGTTGACATGGTACGCCACCATCTGGTTCACGTCCATCTTGTAGATGTGATCGCCGCCGAATACGGCCACGATGTCGGGGCATACGTCGCGGATCAGGTTCATGTTCTGGTAGATGGCGTCGGCCGTTCCCATGTACCAGGTCATTCCCGTACGCATCTGCGCCGGGACCAAATCGACGTATTGGTCGAGATTGCGGTTCATGTCCCAGGCCGTGGCCACGTGCCGGTTCAACGAGTCGGACTTGAATTGGGTCAGCACTTTGATTTTGTAAAAACCCGAGTTGACGAAATTGTTGAGTACGAAGTCGATGACGCGGTATTTGCCCCCGAAATGAACGGCTGGCTTGGCGCGGTCCTGGGTCAAAGGTTGTAGGCGTGAACCTTGACCACCCGCCAGGATCATGGCCAGTAAATTTTCCATGCTTTTTCCCTAGACGATTTGGGGATTAAAACGGAGTAAAGGAGTAAGCATTTTCCGGCTTTTTAAGGTTGGTAGTGCGTAGGGGAGTTGAACCCCTGCTTCCGCCGTGAGAGGGCAGCGTCCTAACCACTAGACGAACACACCGATTGTGCCCCAATCTTAGCAAAAATGTTAGATTCACATAGGATGGGAGCCCTCAAGGAGATTCGGGGCGATCGATGTTTTTTCGGGCTTTTGCGCGCATGGTTTTCCCTGTCGCGTACAGGCGGATGGAGATCGGGTGAAGCCCTTATGAAAAAGCTTGCCGCGGTTTTTGTTTTGTCCCTTCTGGGCGCGAAAACGGCGTTTTCCACATGTGGGGGAGGGCCTCTCAACGATACCATCCTTGTGTTCCCGTCGGGTACTTACAATCCCGACATCGGTGGCGGCCTCAATACACAGTTGGCCGCCTGCGCCGATCCTGTCCATACCTTCACTTTGATGGACACGGCGGCAGATACTACTGTATTGACGAACCCTATAAAGGTTTACAGAGGAAACAATAAGACTGTCTTGATTGGCTTGGGGCGGAGGGGGAACTTTCTGACCCTGAAGCATCCCGCCGTACCTGCTCTCGGCATCGCGCAATTCCTGGACGCCACGAGTCCGGTGAATGTCAGCAGATTCGATTTCATTCGCCAGGTTACCGGCAACGCCTTCCCGGCCGTATCCCTCGGCGGAGACACGTCGATGGTAACCTCTTGCCGCTTCTGGTTGCAGGATACCGGCAGCGCCAACACCACTCCTTCCTTGGAGATCAAAACCGATACCGTGCTCGTCGAGCGTTGTTTGTTCCGCGCCCCGGCCAACGGCACCGGTCGGACCAACGGCATTTCGGTGTCCAGCAACGGAGCCCGGGTCGAAATCAGGGCCAACATCTTCGTGAATACCGGGGTGGATGTGGCGTCGGGTGTTTTCCACCTGTACGCCAACACCTTTGTCGGCACCCGCAATGTTTTTTCTCCTGTCCTCATCGAAGCTTCGGTGACAACCCCTCAAACCGCGGCCCGAATCCGGCATAATCTGTTCGCGGCGCAAAACGACACCTTGCCCCCTATCAATTTCCGCCTCGCTCCGGGAGCCTCTCCCGATAGCATCCTGGACAATGCTTGGACTCGCTCTCCCGACGCGTCCGGACTATTGGATTCGCTGGCCAAGAGCGGCACGGGCCCATTTGCGCCCGTGACCCTTATCCTCGGTACTCACCCTAACGCCGTACTGGCCAGGGGCTTTTCCCATTATCCGACGAGCGTTGCACCCGCTTTTCGGGATTACCCCATTCCCAGAATGCGAACCACGGGCGAACTTTTGGATACGAATATTGCCTCCACCTTGGTGGCAGATATATTCGGTAATCAGCCGTCTACCATGGGGGCTCCCGACACTAGCTTGGTGGGCAGGCTTTTCTTCCCATCACCCCCATTCAGTTCCTATTACAATTTTCTCACGTGGAGTACCGCCAATATCCATGTCGGCGCATTATCATTTAGAGCCGCAGTCGACTTTCAACAAAGGCCAAGTCCGTTGAAGTCCGGGAGCGCGAGCCTGCGTTTTGATACCGTGGGGGCATCGAATCTGGCCCGGATCAAGATGACGGCGCGGGTATTCGATACCAGTTATTACGGAGGGCTTCTGGTTCCGCAATCCCAATATTTTTACCTCAGCACCAATCGCAACAATCTGATCGCCGACGATTCCGCAACTTTGCGGTTGGCGGCGGACACGGTCATCACCAAGCTTTTCAGCGACGCGGATTCCACTTTTCTTCTGCCCCGTCGTATGCGCAACGGCGGCGATTTATACGTGAAAATGCTGCATTACGGCCGCAACAACAACAATGAGCAAGCCGTCATCCAGGATCAGAATGCTGCTGTGGATACCGTGCGCTTCGTCCCGAGCTATCCGCAAAACACTATAGCGCTCTCGATTGTAGGTGCGGCCGACGTCATCAATGGCAATATCGACTTGACTTTCACCCCGGGCGTGGAAAGCATCGACTCCATTCGGGTGCTGGAATTGAACACTTCCAATGTTGTCGTCGATTCTTTTGCGCAACTTGTGTCCAACCCGATTTTTAACATCCGGGGCGTTCCCCGGGGCAGCTTCTATTTCGCCGCGGTACCCGTGGGTATCGTGGGAGGCGCTGACTCCGTGGGAACCCGGCGGGTCGCCGCTACCACCGCAGTATTTGGTTTTCATCAAAGCACGGGCAACAACGTTTATTTCTCAAACCCTTCGGGGTCGTGTACTCCGGCGCAACTCAATGCAACGGGCTTGTACACCGATCCCTTTTGTGTTTTGGATTCCGCCCTGGCCTATCTGGCGAAACAGGTCAGCGGTAACATTATCGTGAAAACGGGAAGCTCGGTCGTCGTCGGGGGGGTCAACATTGGAACGAGATTCCCGGACAGTTCCGGCCAATTCGATTTCATCACCATTTCCAGCGAGCAGGATGGCGCCGGCCTCTTTCCCCCGAATCGGCCGATATTCGAGGGCACGGCGACGATTCCGGCCATGACCATCAGCCGCCCCAACGTGATCATCCGCGGCCTGCTTTTCCAGATGCCGCCGGGCGCCACGGCTCCGGCGGTTTCCGTGCAAGACAGCACTGGCGAAGTAACTCTCCAAAGCAATCTGTTCCGATCCATGAGCGCCACGGCGCCCGCCGCCGTGGGTCTCGCTTTGGGGGGGCCTTCCGGCCTTCCCCTCTACAATGTGGCCAACAACGTATTTTGGGGATTTGCCGGGGCCATTAGCATTGGAAGCGCTTCGCCGGATATCTGGGTGGCCTACAACACTTTCATCAACGATACCACGAAATTCCAATCCCCCCAGGATTCGGCGATTTTCCCCACCATCGGCGCGGTTTCCGCCAAGGTGTACCACAATTTCTTTTCCGGTTATTCGGTCCCCTATGGGTCGCGGTTCAGCGGCAGTTCCGCCGTCCTTTTCGGCAACGTTTACACCGTTGTTCCCGCCGCAGGCGTATTGCGGGGGTTGGCCGACACCAATTTCGCCTTGGCCGGCGATGTATCGCCCCCCGTCGCCTCGGCGAATTTGAACGCCAACAATTACGACGCTTCGTTGCATACAGTTTTCGGATCCGTCGCGCCGGGATTGGAGAATTGCACGATGATGGGAAACCTCACGCCCTGTTCGCCGCTTTACGCGGGCGCCTTCATGGCCGTTCCCGCCGTCGGGGAACCCAGCGGCCCGGACTTTTTCGGAAAAGCCCGGGGAAACCGGAATGAGGTGGGCGCCTATGAATTCTTAAATAATCCGTCCAAACCCCTGGGTCGTCTCAACATGACCATAAACCGAGGGTCGGTTTTTTCGCGAAAGGCCCTTCGCATCACCTCCAGGAATTACGATCCGGCCGACGCCGACTCCATTCTGGTGTGGTGGTCCACGTCCCAAGGCCTCGGCGGTTATTCGGCGGCCAGTGCCGCAGGGAACGCGCACAGCCTGCCGCTTTCCGCCTTGGATGCGGCCGGATTCATCGCGGATACGGCCGTCAATCTGCAGCCGGACACGACCTATTATTTTCACTACGCCTTGGCCAAGGGCCCCGCAGTATCCTCGAATTACGGTTTTGAATATACGGCTTCTTCCACGACGATAGGCTATGTCGAAGTGGATTCATGCCTGTTACCGGCGGCGGTGGCCGGTTTTTGCCCCTCCACGGGGACCTTGAAAGGCGTTTTCGAGGATACCACGGGTCCCTTCGCGTACCGTTACGAAAGCACCATGCAATTCAATGTGGGCCAGGCGGATCAGGGAACCGGAAGGGTTTTGGCCCCGGACTATCTCGCGTCCGATGCCGTGCGGTTGGCGGCGGCGGGGATTACGGCGCATGACAGCCTGCCCATGATTCATCTGGATGTCCAGAGTTCGGGGACCTTGGGGTCGGTTGGGAGCAATGTGTCCTATGCCTTCACCTTCACGAGGCTCAGCGCATTGCTCGCAGGCCTGGGGGGGCAGGATTTGTTCATTTTGCCCGCCGGCCCCGGAGGGAAGCCGGTTTACTTGAGCAGTTGGAGCTGGGTGGACACGAATGGGCAAACTAAAATCACGGTGAATTTGGAAAGACAAGGCTCTTTCGATTTGGTGTTCGGCAGGTTGACGGCCGCCGGCGGGGGAAGGGCAGGGCCGACCGTGGCTTGGAACAACCCCATATTCGATTTCACTTTCCCCAACCCGGATCAGGACTTCCCCATGCAGTTGCAAGGAACGGGATTCCTCACCGCCAATCCCCTGATCCTCGCGACACCTGTTCCCGCCGGAGGTTTCACGTCCCTGTCGGTGATTTCCACCGCATATCCGGGCAAAAGCGCCTTGATTTTCGGCGATTTTCCGGGCGGGTTCTTCTCCCTGGTCGACACCCTGAAATACCCCAGGGCCTTGGCCTATTACCGGCGAGCAGCTGCGGCGGATGCCTCGGCCCCCTGGCTTTTAGGGACTAACGAAAAAAAGCCCTTCTCCCTGAACGCCGTGCCGGATATAGGGCAATTGCTCGCGTCGCTCACCGCTCTCGACATCTTCACGCTGGATCCCCTCGGCAATATCGTCCTCGGTAATTCCACCGTCAGAATCAACAAGAATTGGAAAACGTCTTTCTTCCATGCCGCTCGAGGCATGGAAGTGGTGCTGACCGTATTCGACGGAGGCAAGATCAGCCGCAACCGCGCCTATATCCGCAGTCATTTCCGCGAAGTGGATCTCGGCAGTCAGGACCATTCCACCCGGAATCCATCCGGTTATCCATCCGGTCAATGGAACCTGTGGGGTTTCCCATGGGATGAAGATCCGCTGGGTTCCCTCGGCAGACTGGTGGGACTGAGCGCATCCCCTTTCACGTTTCCGACGCAGAAAGTTTTGCGTTACAAAGGCAGCGGCGAAGGGGCGTCCGGTTATGATGTCATCGATCCTCAGAATCTTTCCTCATTGCAGGCGGATTCCGGGCATGCTTTTTGGACAGCCAACGCCATTCCAGGGGGTTATACACCGCAATCGAGCGGCGGGACCACCTTGGACTATCGGGATTTGATCCTCAACCTGAAAGGCGGCCAATACAATGACTTCTGCCTGCCTTACAATTTTCCCGTAAAGCTGAAGGACGTCTTGGATAGTTCCGGACTGGCGATGACAACCCTGGCCATATACCGGTATTCAAACACGTCGGATTTGCGCGGAAGCTGGGGGAGCAGATACGAGCCGACTTCGGATACCGCTATTTTGGAACCTTGGCAGGGGTATACGGTGCGTCCCTTGGTAGATACCCCCTTAAGATTCCCGATCCTAGATTCAGCCCGATCGAGTACCGCGTTGATCAAGGCCGTGGCCTCACCCGTGATCTGGGATGCCCTTCTTTCGGCGTATGACGACCATGCCGTAGCGGTATTGCGTCTCACCAAGGCGGCTTCGGCATTGGCTTTCGATGAAGCGCCCATGGTTCCTGGGCAAACCTTTCGCATCGGTTTCCGCCACGTCGAAGGCGGGGTCGTCAAGCGCTGGAGCGAAATTCGGGACGCTTCTCCTGGTCCTGAGGGCCATTGGCCCCTAGATGTGATACCCGGATCGGGTTTCAACTCGGTGG
>JBGPFT010000090.1:0-7589 GCA_041483475.1 Fibrobacteria bacterium
ACACTGGTGAGGCTGAATCCGGCGGGGTTGGGATAGGTCACGCTGTCCAAAGCCCGATAACTTGTCCAAAAAAAAGCTTGGGTACCCACGTCGCCCTCAAGGCCAAACGCAAGATTAACGCCCAATATTCCCGCGATGAAAATCGAAATCTTTCCCATACTTCCTCCTATCCGGCTAAATGATAACCCTAAACCCCGCGCTCCGCTTGGGGTTTTGACTCGTAGCCCCCGCTCACTTCGGCCCGTATTTTAGAAAAACGACATTTTGGACTATTCCCTGTCCGTTTTTTGCGACCACAATCAAGGCGTAATCTGCGGGATTTTCAGGGTTCGGAGGGGGAGGATTCTTCCCGGACTCGGGGGGCAGGGTCAATGCCGCGGTAAAGGATTTGGCCGTCAAGGGCGGCAACCCCCCCGCGATCAACGACCGGCCTGAAGAATCCCTGTCTGTGGTTTCCGCTACGATGACTTCCCAGGGAATCGGGTAAAAGGGGGATTTGACGGAAAGGTTCTTAACCGCCAGCACGCGGAAGGAAAGGGGGCCTTGCGACACCGTATCCCGGTTTAAAACCGCAAAGCGGACGATCATGACCCCGGTAATGCTGTCGTAAGCCGAACCGATGGTATCCAGGCGCAAATCGAGATAGGTGAGGGGCGGCAGAATTCTAAGCCGATACACCAGCGAGTCGTATTCACCCAGTTTGTATCTCACGTCCGTTTCCCGGATTCCGAACTGAGCGTTGGACCCGTCCATGGTCGCTTGCGGGAGGCTGTTGGCGAAGGATTGATCATAGCGGGCCTGCGTTGCGGACGTCACCCAGGGATCATTGAGCGTCCCGAATTTCACGTGATAGGTCACCACCACGAGATTCGGGTTATAACCCGGTGAGTTCAGCTCCGGATGGAAGTAGGGCAAAAGTTTGGCTTCCGCGTCCGGGCAGGATACGCAGCCGAAAGAGCCGAAGGATTCGAGAATATGCCTACGGACCACTTGGAAATGCTCCGAGTCCGCCAAAACCGCGAGGGTGGAATCGCTTAGGGCCGGATCGAGCTCCAGGCTTGGATCGCCGAACGGATTGCAACTCAAAAAAGCGAAGGGAATGGCTATCAGAAATGGGTGATCCATATCAGTTCCGTTCCCTCAAAGGCGGGTTCAAGCCGGCAACTTCCCCCCGAACAAACCACTCTTTCCTTGCGCTGGCCGTACCACAGACTGATTTGATTCCCCGCCAACGCCGAAAGGGTGAAGTAAGCGGAGGCCCAGCCGTTGGTGATTCCGCCCAATCGGTAGTGAAAGGAGTTTGCGTCCCTCTCGACGTTGGAAGTCGTGGCTTCATAATCCAAGGTGAAGGTCCAGGCGGAGCGGCCCAAGGTCGCGGAAACGACGCCTTGCCAGGGATTGTCCCGGGAATAAACGCCGCCCACCTCCCCCAATTTTCCCGCGATGGGGTCGGAAGGGATTAGGGAATCAAAATCCGTGTACCGGCGCTGGAGTTCGAATTCCCCCTGCACGTTCCAAGGGCCCCGCAAAGGCCGGGTGGCCGTCGCGCCCAAAGTCACCGCGTTGATGTCCTCGAAGGAACCCTCTTTGAATTTGCGTTGGTGGTTCCAATCCAAATCCAGGAGGAAGCGGCTTCGATCCGATCGGGAGAACTGCCAGTTTTGATCCAAATCCAGGTAAGGTAGGTCCACATGGTGAATGAGCAAAACGGGATTGCGCTCCGGATGGGAAACGAGACGGGTGACATTCAAGGTGTAAAAATCCTCGTTCGGGAAATTCCAAGTTCCGTGGGCCTGGAGGCCTTCTTCGCGCTGGTTGTTGGGAAACAGCATGTCCCGGCCCATCAGGCGGAAGGTATGGTATTTGACCAAGTTTGGGGGATCGGTGAAACCCAGATCGTAGTTGTAGTAGTACTTGCCTTCCACCCCCAATTCCAACCGCCCCAAATTCCCGGAAAGCGCCCCGTACAGCGCGCGGCCGTGAAAATCATTAGGATAGTTGAATTGATCCTGCCCCGTCAGATAGGCGTATCCCAGATAAAGGGAAGCGGGTCCCCAAAGCTGTTCCCAATCGCCGCCCGCCAGCTTGACATGCCAGTTCTGCCGGAAGGCTTCCAGGTATTGCGCTCCCAAGGTCATCCCGGCGCGGGGCGCCCACTCCCCTTCCAGGCCCTGGAGATAAACGTTCCGGAGTTGATCCTCTTCCGCGTCCATGGCGTACAAATCGGTGAAGCTGGAAAAAGTATTGCCTCCGAAAACGGAAACGCGCCCGCGCCCCAAGGTCGCGGAAGCATCGCCGCCCCGTAACGACGCCCAGGCACCCTTGACGTCCTTGTCGATGCGAGCCTGGCGATCCTCGAAGGTCCGCATCACCAAGCCGCGATTCAGCGTGCCGTAAAAGTTTCCGGCCCGAAGGTCGGCGTGATCGCTTGCGTAGGCGAAGGTTTGCTTGACCACGCGCTCGGTGGGATTGCGGATGGCGTTATCCCGCGAATCCGGAAGATCGCGGAGGAATTGATAAGCGCGGAAACGCGCCTGATAGCTCAGCTGGTCGCCGGCCAGCCGGAAATCGAACCAGTCCTCCAGCCAGCCGTTGGGGCGGGGAAGATCCCGTCTTTCCTTGCCGTAATCGGCGCGCAGAAAATTGGAGCCGGACAGCGAAAGATGGTCGAGCCATCCTTGCGCGGGGATGGTAACCGTCGTAGCCATCGGCACCAATGCCATTCCGCAGACGGGACAGATTCCCGGGTTATCGCGGATGATTTGCGGGTGCATGGGGCAATGATATTGGGCTTTGGGAATTTCCCGTTTGGATGAGTCCACCTCCTGCGTGGATGATTCCACGCTGACGCTCTCCGCCGGGGCCCGGGTAGAATCCCGCACATCTAAAAGCTCGGTGATGCGGCGCTCCAATTCCTTTTCGTCCCCGGGTTCGAAACCTTCCTTGCGATACGCGATCCGTCCCTGCCGATCGATGAGAACGGCGGTGGGCATCACCGAGACGCCGTATAGCCGATAGGTTTGCTGTTCGGGATCGAGCAGCACGGGGAAGGGAAAGGCCCGCGCTTGGACGAAGGAGCGCACCCGCGACATGGTCTGAGGTTGATCGACCGATACGGCGAGGATTTTCAGTCCCTGGTCGCGGTAGCGGATTTGCAGGTCGCGGTACGTATCGAGTTCCACGAGACAGGGAGCGCAAAATGTGGCCCAGAAATCCACCAACAAGATTTCCCGACCCAAATGTTCGCCCAGGTTGAAAGCGTTTCCGTCCACGTCTTCGAGATGAAACACCGGGGCCTGTTCCGCCGCGGCCATTCCCAGGCCAGCGACCAGCGCCAGCCAGGGCATCGCTACTTGACCGTCACTTCGCCGGAACCGATCACTTCGCCCGATTCCCTCGCTACTTCGACCTTCCATTGGCCGGGGACCACGGTTTTGGAACTGGCGGAGCGACCCACGCCCGATTTCAGCGACAGCGGGATTTCGCAGATCTTCTTGCCATCCATATACCAGACATGCTTGACCTTCATGGCGGCTCCGCCGCAGGCCAGCTTGGTCCAGCAATAGATATGGCCCGAAGAGGCGGGAAGCTCGGCGGCTTCGCCCACGGGTTCATGATTCTCCAACTTGGGGGCGAAAACCATCTTGGCCACGGAGCAACCCGTCGCGGGTTTTTCCTCGACGGCCGGAACCACGGTAGCGGTGGACGAAGGCGCGGGGGCGGCCGAAGCCTTGGTGGAGTCCATCATTTTAGCATGATGCTTACGATGGGGCGTCATCGTTCCCTTCATGCTATCCGTCATGACCTTCTTCATGGGCGCTACCTTGGCCGGCACCGAGTCTTTCGCCGCGGGTTTGACGGCGATTTTGGCGGTGTCGTGCTTGGCCGGGGCGTTGGTCACCTTGATGGACGAGGGGGCGGAGGATTTGGCGTCCTCGGCGTAGGCGAAGGCGAGACCCAGGGCGACGAAACAGGCTGAAAATATTTGGATGGAGCGCATGATTATTCTCCGGTGATATTGTGCAACGTGTCAAAAAGTAGTTACTGGACGTTGTAACTAAACCTTTCCGGTTCGAACAAGCCTATTCCGTTTTTTACGTTGGTGGATTCCCATCCATTTCGGAAACCGCCGCATGCCCTACTCCACCTTCTTCCGGAACCAGAATCTCGCCGGGATTGTCGCGACCGCCGCAGTCTTGATCTTCACGGGTTGCAACAAATCGCAAACCACTCCCGGCGGCGGTACGCCCGGCGCCCCTCCCCCTCCGGTAAAGTTGCCGGCCATCGTGCTGGCGCCGGTTTCGGCCACCGCCGGCGTTTCGGCCACGGGAACCATTTTGGCGGAGCGCGAGGTGGAGATCAAAGCTGAAATTCCGGGCAAGGTGATCCACATCGGTTTTCGTGAGGGCGAAAAAGTGGCCGAAGGACAGGTTTTGGTGAAACTCGACGACGCGGAGCTCAAAGCCCTGTGGGAAAGGACCCAGGGGCGTCTGACCTTGGCGGAAGCGCAGGAAAAGCGCTTTCGCGAACAATTGGAGGCGCAGGCCGTAAGCCAGCGCGAATACGAACAGGCGCATGCCGATTTACAAACCGCCAAGGCGGAGGCCGATCTCGCCAAGGCGCAATTGGCCAAATGCGAATTGCGGGCTCCATTCTCGGGACAGGCGGGCTTGCGCGGCGTCGAATTAGGTTCGGTGATCCAAACCGGAGCCCGCGTCACCACCTTGCAGGATTTGGGTTCGCTCCGGGTCGAGTTCGCCGTTCCGGAACAGCAGGCCGGTGCCGTGAAAACGGGAATGTCCGTCCGCTTCAGCACTTCCGGATCGCCGGACACTGAAACCGCCGTCATTTACGCGCTGGAATCCCGCATCGACCCGGAAACCCGCCAACTCAATGTCCGAGCCCGCTGCTCCAAACCCAAAGCTAGATGGCTGCCGGGATCCTTCGCCCGCGTGGAACTCCCCCTTCGCTCCGATGCTTCGCTGTGGGTTCCGTCCCAAGCCGTGGTGCAAAGCGCGCGTGGATCCATGGTGTGGCTGGCCCGCGGCGGCAAAGGGGAATTGCGCCCATTCACTCCGGGCCTGCGCACGGCCCAGGCGGTTCAGGCCGCGCGCGGATTGTCGGCGGGCGACACCGTGCTGGTCTCCGGCCTCATGCAATTGCGCCCGGGCGCGGCCGTGCTTCCCGAGCTTTCTCCCTAGGCCATTATGCGGCCCTCCCATCTCAGCATAGACCGCCCCGTATTCACCTGGGTGCTGTCGCTGCTCCTCATCGTGCTGGGGATCATCGCCTTGCCCTTCCTGGGTGTGCGCGAATTCCCGGCGGTGGATCCGCCCACCATCACGGTGAACACCTATTACCCCGGCGCCAACGCCGGCGTGGTGGAAACCCAAATCACCCAGCCGCTGGAACAATCGGTGAACGGCGTGGACGGCATCCGTTCCCTCACCTCGGTGAGCCGCGAGGGGCGCAGCTCCATCACGGTGGAATTCAACCTCGGTTCCGATCTCAACGTCGCGGCCAACGACGTGCGCGATCGGGTGGCGCGCGTGGTCCGCAATTTGCCCGCCGACGTGGATCCCCCGGTGGTGGCCAAGGCCGACGCCAACGCCTATCCCATTTTGCTCATGACCGTGCAAAGCGACAGCCGCAACATCCTGGAAACCGACGAGATCGGCATGCGCATCCAGGAACAGCTGCAAACCATTCCCGGCGTCGCCGAAGTGCGCATTTGGGGCGAGAAGAAATACGCCATGCGCATACGCCTGGATCCCGGCAAGCTGTCGGCCCGCAACCTGACCTTCGCCGACGTGGCCGCGGCCTTCGGATCCGAAAACGTCGAGCTGCCTTCCGGAACCATCCAGGGCGACAACACCGAATTGACGGTGATGGCCCAGGGCAAGCTGCGCACTCCCGAGGAATTCAACCGCCTGGTTTTGCGATCCGACGGCGACGCCTTGGTGCGCCTCGAGGACGTCGGTGAAGCGCGCTTGGGGGCCGAGAACGAGCGCTCCATCCTGAAGCGCGACGGCATTCCCATGATAGGCTTGGCCGTTATCGCGCAACCCGGGGCCAACAGCCTCGCCATCGGCGACGAATTTTTCCGTAGATTCGAGCGCATCAAAAACGACGTCCCGCCCGACATCCACCTGAAGCTCGGATTCGACGGCACCAAATTCGTCCGCCGCAGCCTGCACGAGGTAGGAAACACCGTCGCCATCGCTTTCCTTTTGGTGTTGCTGGTGCTTTTCTTCTTCCTGCGGGATTTGCGCACGGCGATGATTCCCCTGCTCGCCATCCCGGTATCGTTGATCGGAACCTTGTTCCTGCTTTTCCTGGCCGGGTACACGATCAACGTGCTGACCTTGCTGGGTTTGGTTCTGGCCATAGGCCTGGTGGTGGACGACGCCATCGTGGTGTTGGAGAACATTTACCGGAAAATCGAGGCCGGGGGGCAGCCCAAACCTGCGGGATATGCGGGCACGGAGGAAATTTTCTTCGCGGTGGTTTCCACCACCACGGTGCTGGCCGTGGTTTTCCTTCCGCTTCTGTTCATCCCCGGTTTCGCCGGTCGCCTGTTCCGCGAATTCGGTTTAGCGGTGGCCGGCTCGGTTATGCTTTCGGCGCTGGTTTCGCTGACCTTGACGCCGATGCTCAGTACCCGCATTTTGCGCCGCAGCCATTCCCGGCTCTACGCCCGCACCGAACCGGGGTTCCAGGTTTTTTACCGGGGATACGGAGCGCTGCTGAAAAAATTCCTGCGCCGCCGATCTGCGGCTTTCGCGGTACTCGCCGTCACGGTGTTGGGCATCGTGCTGGTACTGTGGGGACTCAAGTCGGAGCAGGCCCCCGTCGAGGACAGGAATCAAATCGATCTGGTGGTCACGGGGCCCGAGGGGGCCAGCTTCGGCTTCATGGACCGCTTCATGGACAAGCTCACCGACATCGTGCACCGCGACGCGCCCGAAATCGCCGCCATGGTGGCGGTGACTTCTCCCGGTTTCTCCGCCTCCGGATCGGTGAATTCGGGTTTCATGCGCCTCTTCCTGTCCGGCGCGGATCAGCGCAAGCGCAGTCAAAAACAAATCGCCGAGGTGCTGGGCAAAGATGCGCGAGGACTTACGGATGCCCGCACCATTCTCATTCAAAGCCCCACCATCTCCACCACGCCGGTTTCCGGATTGCCCGTGCAATTCATCATTAAGGCTCCCGACTTCGAACGCTTGGCCGAAGCGCTTCCGCGTTTTCTGGAAGAAGCGCGGAAGGACAAAACCTTCACGGTGGTGGATGAAAACCTGAAGTTCACCCGCCCCGAATTGCAAGTCACCGTGGATCGCGATCGCCTGCGCGCTTTGGGAGTCCCGTATCTGGCCGTAGCGCAAGCCTTGCAGCTTGCCTTCGGGGAAGTGCGCATCGGTTATTTCCTGAAAGGGGGCCGACAATATCAGGTGATCAGCCAGGTCGACGACGCCTATCGCCGCCGACCCGACGATTTGAAATTGATCCCGGTGCGCGGCAATGACGGCAAATTGATCCCCTTGGGCAACCTGGTGGATTTCCATGAAAAGGCCGGACCGCCCGCTTTATAT
>JBGPFT010000091.1:0-7587 GCA_041483475.1 Fibrobacteria bacterium
AAACGCGTCGGCTCCAAATCTTCCAGCGAACGCCCATGTCCGGGAAGCAGAATACCACGGCAACGAAAGCCAATCTTGGCCAGCTTTTCGGCCACGAAGCGCAGTTCGCGCGGCGACGAGGTCCACCCATGCAGGAAAAGAATAGCGTGCCGACCGGATTTCTCGGCTCCCGCTGCGGGGAAAAAATCGAACGGCTCGGCCCCGTGGAGGATGCCGGTGGCGGGATCGCGGGTAGTGGCGTTTTCCCGGGCCCAGTTCATGTTATCCCGGGATGATGCCGTTCTTCTTCCGGATTTTCACTAGGCTCTTGGTGATGAAGTCAAAGGCCTCGTCCACCGTGTCGCAAACGCGGAACAGCTTCAAATCCTGGGGGCTGATCATGCCGGTATCGGCCAGGTGCTGGAAGTTGATGAGCTTGTTCCAGAAGGCTTTTCCGTACAGCACCACCGACATTTTCTTGGTGACGCGCCCGGTTTGCACCAAGGTCAGCACCTCCATCATCTCGTCCAAGGTGCCGAAGCCTCCGGGGAACATGACGATGGCCTTGGCCAGGTACACGAACCAGAATTTGCGCACGAAGAAATAGTGGAAGTCGAAGTTCAGCTCCGGCGTGATGTAAGGATTGGGTTTTTGCTCGAAGGGCAGTTGGATGTTGAACCCGATGGAGGGGGCCCCGCCCTCCTGCGCCCCGCGATTGGTAGCCTCCATGATGCCGGGGCCTCCGCCCGAGCAGATGGCGTAGCCGTTGCCCTGTTTTTGGCTCCATTCCGCCAGGCGCCGGGAAAGGCGGCGGCAGTCCTCGTAGTACTTCGACATCTCCAAGTTCCGCTCCGCCAGACGGATTTCCTTCGATCCGGGGCCGTGTTTTTTTTCGGCTTTACGGAAAGCCAAAAGGGCGTCCCGGCGCGATTGCAGGCGGGCGGAGCCGAAGCAGACGATGGTGTCCCGGATTCCCAGGCGCCGGAAGCGGGATTCGGGCCCCAGGAATTCCGTCAGTACTCGGATGGCGCGTCCGTCGCGCCCGTGGAGAAACTCTTGATCCAACAAGGCCGCCCGGTTGTTTTCGTTCTTTTTCATACCACCCTTATCATACATTATTCGCATTTTTGCTTTGATTCTATGGAAAACCGGGGGTTCACGTCCATGCGCATCCAAAAAACCGTTTTCGACGGACTCGCCGCCGTGGAAATGAAAACCGCCAAGGTGCGGATTATCGTGGTCACCGGCATGGGGCCGCGCGTGGCGCATCTTTCGGCCATCCGGGGAAAAACCGAAACCCGAAACCTGATGTTCTGGGACTATGAAAAAAAGTATCGGCGCAAGGATTGGCAACTCAAGGGCGGACATCGGATATGGCCCATCCGGCCCAAAGGCGACGAGGCGGAAGAGGCCTATGCCCCTGACAACGGGGAATGCTCGGTTCGGATCAAAAAGAACGGGATTTCGATCCGGGGACCGGAATTTTTGGGTATCCGCAAATCCTTGTCGATACGCAGGCTCGACGATGCCACCTTCGCGGTGGACAATGCCATCGCCAATCCCACCGAACTCCTGTGGTCGGGCGGCGTATGGGCCCTGACCAGCACTGCGCCTACCCGGGCCTGCACCTACGGAATTCCTCTGGGCGACGGCAGCGCCTGGGACGCCTTCGCCGTCGTCATTTCCAAAAGCTGGGGCGGGCATGCGTCCTTGATCGACGATTCCCAAGTTTCCATGAACGAAAACAACATGGTAATCGTTCCCCGGGGCAGGGAATGCAAGCGCATGATCCAGGCCCCCCAGGGCATCATGGGCATGACGGATACTGCGGAGAAAATTTCATTCCTCAAGCACTCTCCCTACGATCGCCATGGACAATATCCATTGAATTGCAACCTGTCCTTTTACATCGGTCCAAAAAATTTCATGGTCGAGATGGAAAGCATGGGAGCGGAGAAAACCGTTAGGCCGGGTGAGGAGATCCACAATCTTGAGACTTGGGCGCTGCGCGATCCGGTGGATTGGCGCAAGGCGGAGAAGGTCGTCCTCTGAGGATTACGCCGCCAAGCGGGTTTCCCGTTGGGATTCCGAATGCAATTCGGTGGCCCGGGTTGTGATCTTGGCCAGGCGCTTGGTGATGGCCACGCGGGACACCCCGCATACTTGCGCGATGGCTTGATGGGTGAATCCGAGTTCGAAGCGGAGGTATACGATTTGGCGATCCACGGGGTCCATTTCCCGCTGCAGCCGGTCCAAGATTCGGCGCATGGCGGAGGGGGTTTCGTCCTCGCCGTCTTCGTCCTGGTCCTCAACCTGAGTGGAATAGGTCTCCAAAAGGTCGCGTTGGCGCTTTTTCCAGCGCAAATGGTCCAGGCAGCGGTTGACCGCGATGCGATACAGCCAGGTGCTGGGCTGACTTTGTCCCTCGAAGCCTTGCCAAGCGGTGCCCGCTTTAAGGAAAATCTCCTGCGCGAGATCTTCCGCCTCATGGGTGTTTTGTACATAACGAAGACAGATGCGCACCACAAAATCGCGGTAGCGCGCATACAGGTCGGTGACGTCGGTGGTAAAGGTCTCTGAGTTGAGTGTTGTGTTTTTCATGAAGGCAGGGTTACGCAACCGCCGTGCCATAATCGGCGACTCGTTTTTTCGCGCATTCGAAGGATCCGCATGCGGATCGCGCCGGAGCCCTGCGCAAGGTTTTGCGCGGCGCGCGCAATTCCACGCCCGTCTGCGCATTCTCTGCGCGGCCACTGCGGCGGTATGCATGCTGGGATGCGCGGCGCCTCAATCCCATCCCAACGCGGGGAACAGCATCGATGTCGACGCCGTGCTTAAAATCGACGACACTTGGACGCTGTTTCGGTTCGGGGGTTCCCGCTATCAAAGTCTGTCTGAGGATTCGTTGCCGGCAAAATTTCGACGTGCCGCAGCCTGGATGGAAATCGCCTCTCCCGGCGGAGCCTTTCGTCCGGTGCAAGGCGTAGTGGCGGGCTCGGGCCACTTTTACCTCGTGGACGCGGCCCAAAAAAGACTTTGCCTTTACGATTCCGGGGCTCGGCTCCTGTCCACTTTCCCCCTTCCCCCTTCCAACCCGCCGGCGTCTCCGGGGCGGGTGGAAATTTTTCGCGGCGCCAATGGATCCTTCACCGTCGTCGATTATCTAGCCGCCGAAGCATGGCAATACGCCGACCGGCGGGAAAGCGTGGGGGGGGCGGATTGGGTGCTTCTCAACCGCGCCAAGCTGCCTCTGGGGATCAGCGATTGTTTCCAGGAGCCGGGAAACCTGGTCTTGGACTGCCGCGTCGGGCGGGAGCCGGCCCGATTCGACGTTTCCCTGAACCGAATCGGAGCGCACTCGGCAACATCGGGCCGGGACAGGATGGTTTGGCATGTTGATACGGGGGAATGGGTGTTGGAAGCGTCCGCGAAGGATTCCGCGAACGGGATTCTGTTCCGCTTCCGGCCTTCCCGGCGGCAATTGGAGATTCCGCCGCCGCGATGATCGCCGCTTTGTTTTTGTTGGGCGCTTGGATCTCGATCCCGGCTTCACCTGCGGAAAAGCTGACTTGGCCGGTTCCCGAGGAAAAGGGATTCGTGTCGCGTTGGGAATGCCATACGGGTCCCATGTCCGACACCTTGCGCTCCGAAATGGGTTCATCCCGGCGCTTTCAACTTTGGCGCAATGGCGGCCTGTTATTGCGGGAGAGGGATTTTCACGCCTTGCCCGGTGACACGTCGCTGCTCCTGGCCGCAACTCCGGTGGTGGGTGATACTTTGTGTTTCGTTTTTCAAGCAGCGCCAGCCTTGCCCAATCCCAGGGTGAAGATTTATGACACGTCCGAGGTTCCCATCTGGCGCGGGGAAGCTTTCTCCGGAACGGATTTCACGGCCGCGCGGGCCGCTCCGGAAAATCCGGATACCGGGGCTTATCGTCTCGATTTGTCGGGGAGCAAATCCGTGTCGGTGTCGGTGGGACAGGGGGGAGGCGTGGGCTTGGACGCGGCGCTGTTCGTCAATTTGAACGGCCAGGTCGCGAACAACGTGTTCTTGGAAGGCAGTCTTTCGGATCAAAACGTTCCCGTGCAACCCGAGGGCAGCACCGCCAACCTGCGCGAAGTGGATAACAAATACCTGCGCGTGTACGGGAAGCAATACGAATACCTGCTCGGGGATTATCTGCTCGGCTACGGCCGCGACGGCGAGGACCGCTTCGTGGCCAAGTCGGAGGGCGCGCGCCTGCGCTATGCGCGCGGGGGCGCGGGCGTGGCGGCGCAATACGCACTCAGCAAGGGGATTTTTCACACCGATACGTTGCGGGGCGTGGACGGCAAGCAGCGCGGGTATTATCTGCGCGGCCGCGACGGCCGGACCTTCATCACCGTGCTGGCTGGGACGGAAAGGCTTTGGCGCAACGGTGTTTTGTTACGACGAGGTTCGGACTACACCATCGATTACGCCGAAGGCCGAGTGGATTTCCTCAACGCGTTGTGGGTGAGCGGGGAAAACCTTTTCGCCGCGGAATTCCAATACACCGAGGAAAGCTTTCCCCGCAGCGTGGTGGCCGCGGAAGCCGCGGACACTTTAGGCGTTTTCCGGTTCAGCCTGCGCGGCGTGCAGGAATGGGACGACAAGGAGAATCCCGCCTTGGGGGCGCCTGATACGGCTTCGCTGCGGCGCTTCGAGAACCTGGGTGATTCCGTCGCCTTGGACTCGGCGGGGCGGCCCGTTCCCTTGCCGGAAAAATCAGGAAGCGCCGCGGCTTCGGCGGAATGGGAAGGCGGCGATTTCGGACATGCGCGATTCACCTGGCTGGGCGGATTGCAGGACAAAAATCTTTACTCGTCGCGGGACGACGGAAACAACCTGGGTTTTTCAACGCGCTATCAGGGCGTGCATCGCTTCGGTCGCACTTGGGATCAAGGCGGCGTTCTGCGCCTGCAACTCGAACCGGTGCATGAGCATCGCTCCCGGGATTTCGCCTCTTTCCACCAACTGGTGGAGCCCCGCGCCTTCCGCGATGCGTGGAACCTGGACGCCGCAGTGGGGGAAAAGGACTTCGACGCCAACCGATTACGAGCGACTTTGGAGCCCCGCACGGGTTTCCGCGTCGGGGCCGAGGGCGGTTTGGCCGAAGGGCGCTTGGCCGACTCCTTGAAGACGGCGGTGCATGCGAAAAGGGGAGAGGTATTCGCTTCGGCCCAGGTCGGCGGGGCGAAGGTGGACCTGTCCTCGGAGGCCGCCCTGGCTTCTGATCCGCGACGCCGCGACCATTACCGGCAAACGGTTTCCGCCGGCGTGGATGCGGGAGGGTGGAGTCCGAAGGCGCGGTTGCTGCGCGACGAGTGGCTGGAAAGCGCCCCGGGCGGGATGCTTTGGTCCCGGCTATGGCAGCCCGAGGCTTCGCTGGAAAGCCCGGCACTGTGGAATCGCTGGGTGTGGACGACAAGTTTGAATTCCCTTTACGGCCAATCCAATTACTCGGGCAAGACGGCCACGCCGGAGGATTCGCTGCTGGATATCGGCATCGCTCAGCGGCTGCGCCTGCTGTCCTGGGGCCCGTTCAGCGCCGATTTGTTCGGATCGCGCCGTCTGCATCGGGACTGGAACGCGCAGGCCGACGGTTCCCGCCCGCCCGATCCGGGGGAAGCGGTGTACGATCAAGCCGAGGCGGATTTCGCGGTGCTGGGGTATCAAAAAGGTTACGGGCTGCAAACCCATTACCGCGTCAACCGCACCGCCGAAGTCCCGTTGGTGGAGGCGTATCAGAAGGTGGAGGCCGGCCGCGGAGATTACCGTCTCGATTCCCTGCTCAACGCGTATCAGCGCGTGGAAACCGGCGGCGATTATGCGCTGGTGGGCCTTCGCCGCGACACCACCTTGGGGCAACGCCCTTACCAAGATTTGCAATGGAGTTTGAGGTTGGACTTATCTCCGGGCCGCTGGCCTTTTGGTTCCGGCATCGGGGGCGTGCTGGCGGATGTGGATCTTGGATTCGATCTCGAAACCGATCATCAGGACAGCGCATCCGACCCAGTGCCGCTGCCGCGTTTCACCGACGATCAAATCGACGCGGCGCGTTCGGGAAAGGCGCGCTATGAGCCGACGCTGCGCTGGCGTAGCCCCACGGGGCATAGCTCGGCCAATGCCCGTTGGCGCCGCGAATACGCCAAGGGGGCCGGACTATACGCCTTTCGCGAGCGCGCGTCGGAAACCGAAGGGGAATATCGCTGGGAATGGCCGGAGGGCTGGGAAGCCTCGCTGGGCGGCGGCTGGGGTCTGCGCCGTCGCCAGGGTGGAAATGCGTTGTCGCTCGCTTCCGCCAGCCATGCCGAGACGAAGCGTGGAGAAGCCGTCTTGTATCGCCATCTTCCGCGGTCCTTCACCTTAAGCCCGGCGGTGGAATATCAGCGGGTGGACGGCGAGGACGCGGGGCTTCCGCTGGAATTGCAAGGCTTCACTCCCAAGGTTCGCATCGAGAAGGGATCTTTTTACGGAGGCCGGGCCTCCCTGGAATATTCCTGGCATTACCTGACGGGTCAGGGCGAAGGCAGCGTCTTCGCCACGGGCGGCTATCGCCGCGGCGGCACGCACCGGGTTGAAGCCTTGGCGCAGTCGGAATTACAAACCTATTTGCATCTCAATCTCAGCTATTTGGCGCGCCTTGAGCCGGGGACTTCTTCCTGGGATCAACGGCTTACCGTGGAATTGCGGGCCGTGTTCTGATGTGCGCCATGCGATTCCTTTTGTTTTTGTGCGCCGCCGCTTCGACCTGGGCCGCCGACGGGCGCGTATTTTCCCCGGATAGCGCGCGCTTCCGGGCCATGGCCGACGGCTATTGGTCCGCCGTTTTGGATTCCCCCTCGCCCGAGGGCGTGAGAAAAGGGCCGCTGTTCCGGCTGCGCCGCATCGACGCGCGCGATGAGACGGGAAATCCACTGGAGGGGTTTTCGGCCCCGGAATTCGTCGGTTCGGCGGCGAGTCGGAAAAACCTTGAAACTCTGCAAGGCGAAGTCCGAAAAACCCTGCTGAATGGCGGATTTCCCTTCGCGGTAATCGATTGCGATTTGGCCGCCGACTCGCTGGGGCTGGAAGCCGTGGACGTTTTCCTGCGCGCACGGCGCGGCGATGCCTTTGAGTTGGGGGGGGTACGGGCCCCTGAATCTCGAATGCGACCCGAAACCTTGCTGCGCCTCGGACTGTGTAAAATCTGCGAAACCTACAATCAGGATCGACTGGATTTGGGCTTGCAACGATTGCGGCGGCTGGAGTATTTCGAATCCGTGGAACCCGCCGGCCTGTACCGCGATTCCGTTCGCAATCTCCTGTATCCGGCTTTTCGGCTGGTGGAGGCCCGGGCCAACCGGCTAGGCGGCTTGCTCGGCTACGATTCCAAGGCGCGGGGCGACAACCGCCTGACGGGTTACGTCGACGTTCATCTCGTCAACCTGTTCGGCACGGCCCGCGATTTCGATTTCGCTTTCGCCAGCCGCCCGGTGGCGGAGCGGGAAATGCGGTTGGCTTATGTGGAGCCCTGGATTTTCGGCCTGCCCGTGGGCGCGAGATTGGAACTGGACTTCCTGCAACAGGACACGACTTTTTGGGAAT
>JBGPFT010000092.1:0-7554 GCA_041483475.1 Fibrobacteria bacterium
AAGCGCCTGCTTGGCCCTGCCTGTGGCGTCCAACGCCGGAGACGGCCTCGGAGCGGCGCCATGCGCGCATGCTGGCGTTATTCCAGGGAGATTTCGCCCTGGTGCGCTACGTCGATATCGAAAGTGACGGGGATGGGATTTTCCTGACGCGCGGCGCGGTGTCATGGGAGGTTTGGCTGGGGCGAATTCTTCGGGCTTATCTGCGCGGGCTTCCCGTCCCGAAGGCTTTCGAGCCGTGGCGGCGAATTCCCGATCTCTGGATCGAAAAAGCCCTGCGTTGGCCGGAATCCCTGCAAGCCCAGTGGTTCGCAAAATTGAGGGCGACGGGTCTTTTGCCCTCTTTGCCCAAATTGGATCGGGCCGGGGTGGCGCCGCTGGGATGGGAGGAATTGCGCGGAAGGTTTCTCGATTTCGCGCCGAAGGGGGCCTCGGCGCCTTAAGGATAATCCACCGCTTCGATAGAGAATTCTTGTATTCCCCTCGGGGTCGTTACCGCAACGTTGCCCTTGGGGGCATGCCCCATCAAGGCTTTTCCAAACGGGGACTCGCGGGAAATTTTTCCCGCCAGAGGTTCGATTTCATCGTCTCCCACGATTTGCACCGTGGTTTCGCCGCCGCCCTTCCGGCGGAGTTTCACCCTAGCTCCGAAATAAATCTTGTCGTTTCTGCGGTGGCCTTCCACCACGGCGCTGCGGCTGATCTTCTGGTCCAATTCCCTCAGGCGCTTGTCGATTTCCCGGAGCTTCTTCTTGCCGTAGATGTATTCTGCGTTCTCGGAGCGATCTCCTTGCGCGGCCGCTGCCGCGATTTCGATCAAAAGCTTGGGGCGCGTTTCCCGGAACAGAACGTCCCACTCTTCCCGCAGCTTGCGCAGGCCTGCGAGGCTGATGGGGGAGGGAGAATTCATGGTGCCAGGAAAAATGGTGGCGCCTCGCGGAATTGAACCGCGGACACAAGGATTTTCAGTCCTCTGCTCTACCAACTGAGCTAAAGCGCCAACGCGGACTAAATGTATTCCCGGCCGGGGTTGATTTCAAGGAAAGAGTCGCGCCGCGGCTATTTCCGCAGATCGGAAATCTCGATCAGCTTGGGTCGGCGACCCATGGCGTCGAAGCGGGGCGGGTCCATTCCATTTCCGAACCTCAGAACCCCGTCCTTGAACAGGAGCTTTTTGGATGGCATGGGCGTGATGCGGTTGCGGCGGTTGAACTCAACATAGGTCGGGTTGTACAGCGAATCGCCGGGCAGCAGCATGATCTGCATGTTGCGGTACCACACCGGCGTGCCTTCGGATTGCCAGCCGTTCAATCCGCCGGTCAGGTATTTCGTGACATTGTTTGGTGTGCCGCCGGAAGAAACGCGGGGGAGGCGATATTTGATCCGCACGGTGTCCGCGACCAATACGGTGATGCTGTCGGAACCGTACAAATAGGCTTCCTGTTGCACCCAACCCGTCGTTGCGGCCAGCCGGGTATAAGAAGGCTGTCCCCATCCGTCTTTCCCGGTGACGCAACGGTTGCTCCAGTTCAACCCGCCGTATACGATGTCCGCCGCCAAGGGATCGTATTTGGGAAAATTGTTGTTCGCCGCCGTGGCCGGTTGGGCATGCACGGTCACCCACAAATCGCCGATGGCCCAAAGCTCCCCCATGCCCTGGCCCGGATCGCCCTGGGCCTCCATGGAGCGGGGAAAGCCGTTGGTGGTCGGATCGTTTTGCTGCACATGCATCAGCATTCCGCAATTGCCCTGGGCGCCCGGGAAATGCATTTGGTACCGAATCCGGTAATGGGAAAAACTTTGGTTGAAATAAATCTGGCCGGAGGGGCTGCCGGTTACTTGAATGGTGTCGCCCCGTGCGCCGTAGGTGGCATTGGGAAAGGTCAACTTCGACTGGGCGGGCGGTAGGGCGCCGTTATTCGCAATATAAAAATCCCCGGTATTGGTTCCGCGGAAAAGGTGTATCCACCCCTGGGAGTCCGGCGGGGGCAACACCACCTGGGCCGTTGCGGCGTAAAAGCCGAGGACGGCAATCGCAAGGATGGAATGGACGAAAAGTTTGTTCATGAATGCGCCTCCCCACATTATTGTATTGAAATTTACTCCGCCGCTACGATCCCGGGGTCGCATTTTTCGCAAATTTTGGCCCGTTGTTTACATTCCCCCCGCCATGTCCGTCGCCATCCGTTCCATGTTCGATTCCATTGCGGGACGGTACGATGCGCTCAACCGGATTTTGAGCCTGGGACGCGACTTGGCTTGGCGCCGGAAAGCGGCGCGGCTCCTGCCTAACCTCGCTCGTGGCTCCAGCCTGCTCGATTTATGCGGAGGCACGGGCGATTTTTATCTGGCCGCCCGCCGAATGGGAATGGATGCCTTTGGCGTGGTGGGCGATTTTTCCCGCCCCATGTTGATGAGGGCGAGGAGCAAACCGGGATTTTCGGGAGCCTTGATCGAAATGGACGCGTTGCGGACGCCATTCGGCGACGCGAAATTCGACGCGGTGCTATGCGGCTTCGGCATGCGCAACCTCCTTCAGCTGGGAGCGGGCTTGCGGGAAATCCATCGGTTGCTCAAGCCCGGGGGCGTTTTCGTCACCTTGGAGTTTTTTCGTCCCGACACGGGCTTTACCCGATTTTTCTACCGGGTGCCGGCTCCGGTTTTCCTGCCTTTGTGGGGATGGATGCTGGGTTCTCGCCGGGAAGCGTATGCCTATCTGGCGGGGTCGGTGTTAGGTTTCCACAGCCCAGGGGAGTACGCGGCGTTTTGCCGCGAAACCGGATTTTCCCGGGTCGAAGTGACGGCCTGCGATTTCGGCATCGTCCATATCGTCAAAGCGATAAAGGAAGGGCAGGGAAGTTAAGTGACGGAACCATTTTTGATAGGCATCACCGGTGCCTCGGGCGCGATTTACGCCCATCGGTTGCTCATGCATTTGCGGGAGTTGAAGACCGAGGCGCATGTCGTGGCCACCGAGCATGGGGAAAAGGTCGCCGCCTTCGAAGGGCATCAGGATTTATTCAAACTCGCCGCCAAGGTTTATCGCAACGACGACTTGTTCGCGCCCATCGCCAGCGGTTCCTTCCGCCATCGCGGTATGATCATTCTTCCCTGCACCATGGCGACCTTGGGAAAAATCGCCTGCGGTATCGGTGACAATTTGCTGGCGCGTGCCGCTGACGTATGCCTGAAGGAGCGCCGGAAGCTCATCGTCGTCCCGAGGGAAACCCCCATGCACGCGGTTCACTTTCAAAACCAAAAAATTCTTTCCGATCTCGGGGCCGTCGTGCTTCCGGCCAATCCCGCGTTCTACCTCAAACCGAAAACCATCGAGGATTTGGTGGACACGGTTTTGGCCCGAGTGCTCGATCACCTGGACTTGGATCATCCGGTGAGCCGGAGATGGCGGGAGATGGGGGCCACCTGATGCCCGCGAAGTTGAAACATTTTCTGGGCCTTGTTCGTTTTTCCCACACCCTGTTCGCCTTGCCCTTCGCCCTGGCTTCCATGCTCTGGGCCGCCGGCGGCTGGCCGGAATGGCGCGCCTTTGTGTTGATCCTCCTATGCATGGTGACTTGCCGCAATGCGGCCATGTCTTTCAATCGGATCGTGGACGCGGAATTCGACGCCAAGAATCCCCGCACGGCCTTGCGCCATATCCCCGCCGGAATCCTGAACCGCAAGGAGGTGGCGATTTTCTTCGCCGTCAATGGCGCCTTGTTCGTGCTGGCGACTTTCTTCTTGAATCACCTCGCCTTCGCCCTTTCCGTTCTGACTTTGTTCGCGGTTTGCTTTTACTCCTTCACCAAGCGCTTCACCTCCTGGTCCCATTTGTTCCTGGGCTTGGCCATCGGCATTTCGCCCGTAGGTGCTTGGATTGCGGTGCGGGGAAGTTTTGGCGGAGAAGCGATGCTGTTATGCCTGGCTCTCACCCTCTGGATCGCAGGCTTCGATATCATTTACGCCACCCAAGACAAAGTATTCGACACGGGATCGGGGCTCTATTCGCTGGCCGTGCGCTTCGGCATCCGAGGTGCCTTGCGCATCAGCTTAGCCCTGCATGCGGGAATGCTGATGTGTTTGCTGGCCATCGAAGCGATTTACGGGCTGGGGCTTCCTTTCCGCATAGCCCTGGCGGCGGTGTCCGCGTTATTGGGATATCTGCATTTTTTCCGCCGGAGCGCATCCCTAGATGGATTGAACCAGGACTTCTTCCTGGCCAACATCGCCGTCGGTTTCGCGGTATTGTTTGGGATCGGGGGGGCGGTTTTGTTTTAAAACTGGGCGGAGTGCCTTCTCGACTTCTTGTAATTCACCCAGGGCATATACCCTTTGGCGATCACCTTCCAAGTGACGACGCTGATTTCCGATCCCGAAAGCGCACGTTTCTTCACTAAGCCTCGACCTTGTTTCAGGGCGGTGAGAATGGCAACGGGATTATGCTCGGATTCGACTTCGGTCCAAATGGACCCGAATTGTTCCAAGGTATGCGTGTCCGAATTTCCGATCACCGGCAACCCCAATCGTTTGGCGGCGGCCTCGGCCTTGTGATTGGGATTCCAGGCGCGATGGTAAAATCCGGATATTTCCACGGCATCGAACAGATCGGGATATGCGAAAATGCGTTCCTTGAGGCAGGTGGAGTTGGGGTAGAAGGGATGGGCTGCTACCACCATGTTGTCGGGCTTTTTGGCCCGTCGCAATTCGGCGAAGGTGTGGATGCTGTCGGCGACCTCGCGTGCGAAGTTGAGGAGCAGGACATGGGCGCCTTCCACGTCCTGCTCGACCCCGGGAATGAGGACGATGCCCCGCTCGGAAGCGTAGCTGCGGACGCGCTCGCTTTCGAACTGCCGCCGATGCAAGGTTATGGCCAAGGCCGTAAAACCCATGTCGGTCGCCAGGTCTATCAATTCCTCTGCCGTGTGATGAACATGGTGATCCATCGGGTCGTCCAAAGTATGGAGATGCAGGTCGATTTTTTGGATTGAGGCCATGGCGTTAAATCGTGGAGTTTCCAAAGTGCCGTGTGAAAGGTATCTTACAAACCGTTGAATTAAAACTACTTAGAAGGCGGGCTATAAACCGATGTCTTTGCCTTGCGCGGTGATTGTGGGAAGGCCGAATGTCGGCAAGTCCAGCCTGTTCAACCGGATTCTGGGACGGCGCGCGGCGGTGGTGGCCGACCGGGAAGGCGTAACCCGCGACCGGCATTACCAGGAAACGGTATGGAATGGCCGTCGTTTTCAAGTCGTGGATACCGGCGGCTTCATGCCCAAGAACAAAGACGCTTTGGGCGAACAGGTGCGGCGGCAAATCGAAACCGCCTTGGACGAAGCCGCCATGGTGTTGTTCGTCATCGACGGCAAGACGGGTGTCACTTCCGGGGATGAGGAATTCGCCCGCATGGTGCTGCGTAGGCGGTGTCCGGCCATGCTGCTCGTCAATAAAAGCGAAAGATCATCTACCGCGCTGGAGGCGCATGCGGCCTGGTCCCTGGGTTTGGGCGAACCGAGACCGGTTTCGGCCAAATCCGGTTTCGGCATGCGCGACCTGCTGGAGGATTTGGTGGGCCGGTTGCCCCCGACCGAAGCTGAAACCGAACCCGATCCCACCTTGCGGCTGGCGGTGCTGGGCCGTCCCAACTCGGGGAAAAGCACTTTGGTAAACGCCATGCTGGGCGAGGATCGCGTCGTCACCTCCGAGCAGGCGGGAACCACCCGCGATTCCATCGATACGGAATTCGAATACCAAGGGCGGCGCGTGGCGCTCACCGACACGGCCGGGTTGCGGAAAAAAGCGAAAGTCAGCGACGAGGTGGAATATTTCTCCAATCTGCGCGCCTTGGAGGCCATACGCCGCAGCCAGGTTTGCGTCCTGCTGATCGACGCGCCGGAGGGGATCGGGGAGCAGGATTTCCGCATTTGCCAGAAGGTGCAGGAGGCGGGGCGCGGTCTGATCATCGTATTGAACAAATGGGATATCGTGGATGCGGGCGACAAGACCTTCGCGCACACAGTAAAGGATATACAACAGCGCAATCCCGAACTCGAGGGCATCCCCTTCCTCGCGGTTTCCGCCAAAACCGGGAAACGGGTCGCCAAAATCGTGGAACTGGCGATGCAGGTGAGGCTGAATCTCGAGCGGGTGTTGGGACGGGAAAAAGTCATCGAATTTTTCGCGGACGCCATGGACCATCATCCGCATCCGGGCACGTCTCAAGGGCCGGCGGAGCTGAAGCGTTGCTGCCAAGTGTTGGTGAACCCAGTAGGCCTGGCTTTCGAGGTCGGGCATCCGGAGCGGATATTGCCGAGTTATACGCGCTATCTCCGCCGCCGGGCGCAGGAATATTTCGGCCTGGACGGCGTTCCCATCCGCATCTGGTTCCGCAGCCGGTTTCAATTGCGCACCGACGAAGAATTGACGGCGTACCTGCGCGGCAACCGGCAGGGATTCGGGGAATGGCTGGAAGCGGAAAATTCGGAAGCCGAACCCGTCGAGGAAAAAACGGCGCCATGACCCGGGAGGTTTTCGCACCGGCGGCGGCTTTGGGTTTCGGATATTTGTTGGGATCCGTTCCTTTCGCCTTTTGGATTTGCCGGGTATTCTTCCGAGTCGACATCACCAAGGTAGGTAGCGGCAATCCCGGCATGACCAATGTCTGGCGGACCTTGGGATGGAAACCCGCTTTGCCCGTGGCCTTGCTTGACGCGGCCAAGGGGACATTGGCGGCTTGGCTGGGAGCGTTATTGACGCATTCCCCGGAATGGGCGCTTGGGGCGGGCGTCGCGGCGGTGTTCGGTCATTCCTTTTCCTTCCTGGCCCGCTTCCGGGGCGGCAAGAGCGTTCTCACCACTTTCGGCGTGTTCCTGTACCTGAGTCCCGTGGCCAGCCTGATCTCTTTCTTCGTTTGGAATTCGACGCTGGCCGCCATCCGAATCGTAAGCGTGTCATCCATCGTCACCGCCCTGGTATTGCCGGTTCTGGTTTATTACGAATCGCGTTGGCACGGCGGCGGCATCGGTTCCGTTTTCTGGATCGCGGTGCTGATGGGATTGTTCGTCATCTTCAGGCATCGCGGCAATATCGTCCGACTTTTGCAAGGCAGGGAACCACGTTTCCAAGGGAAGGCCACATGAACGCTACGCTGCGGAAACTCGACGACGGAAAGCTCTATTACTCGATCTCTGAGGTTTGCCGCATGGCGGGTTTGGAACCGCATGTGCTCCGCTATTGGGAAACCGAGTTTCCGCAAATGCGACCGCGCAAGAACCGCGCCGGCAACCGCGCCTATCGCGCTAAGGAAATCCAGTTCGTGCACTATGTCCGCTACTTGCTGCATGATGAGAAGTACACCATCCAGGGAGCGAAAAAAAGATTGGCGGAAGTTTCGCCCGACGAGGTGGCGGGCCAGGTTTCGCTGATCCGACCCGCCGCTTCCGGCGAACCGCTCGGCTGGCGGCAGGAATTGGAAAGGGTGCGGACGGAATTGAACGCAGTGCTGCGCCTGCTGGGCGGAGAGGAATAGCTTGCCTTTTTTTCGCGGCGCCCTGCGCTTGG
>JBGPFT010000093.1:0-7550 GCA_041483475.1 Fibrobacteria bacterium
AGGACGTCGATCTCATCGTGGACGGACTTCTGGGCAGCGGCATCAAAGGCGATCCGGAAGGTCTGATCCAATCCATCATCCACGGCATCAACCGCAGCGGATTGCCTGTGCTTTCCATCGACGTTCCCTCCGGCGTTCCCTGCGACTCCAGCGCCGTGAAGGGATCGGCGGTGAGGGCTTCGGCCACCTTGTGCCTGGGCGCGATGAAACTTTCCGCCGCCTTCTTCCCTTCCAGTTCGGCCTTCGGCAAGGTGGGTTATAGCCCCATCTGTTTCGACGAGAAACTGCTCGTCAACCAGCCCTCGCGGATGGAGCTGTACACCGAGGAGGACGCGCTCGAACATTTGCCCACCAAAACCTTCCGCAGCACCAAGTACAACGCCGGCAAGGTGCTGATCCTATGCGGCAGCCGGGGCATGCACGGCGCGGCCGCTTTGGCCGCCAACGCCGCCTTGCGGGCGGGCGCGGGACTGGTGCGGGCCGCGGTTCCGGCCGGGATTTACGGGGACATCTCACCCCATCTGTTGGAAGTGATCGGCATGCCGCTGGGCTCGGAAACCGATTTCTGCTTTGCGCCGGGGCATATCGACGAAATCCGCTCCTGGCTGGACTGGGCCGACAGCGTCCTGATCGGCCCCGGCCTCGGCAAGGATCCCCGCGCCGTGGGATTCCTGGAATCCATCATGCCCCTTTTGCGCGGGCGCCGCGCGGTGGTGGACGGGGACGGCCTCGGATACTTCCGGCCGGAATCGCCGGAGCGCCGCCGGGGCAAGGGACTGGAACAATTCGTCCTCACCCCCCATCCCGGCGAGTACCTCCGCATGGGAGGGCGTTACGATTACGAAGCGCCGCTGGCGTTGCTGGAGGATTTGCGCGTCTTCGCCAAAACCGGCGACCTCGGCATCGTCCTCAAGGGGCCCACCACGGTGTTCGCCGGACCCGACGGCAAGCTCATCGTCATTCCCGCAGGCAATCCCGGCATGGCCACGGCGGGATCGGGCGACGTGCTGTCCGGAATCGTCGCCGCTTTCCTGGCCAAAAAGCATCGCGCCGAAGCCGCTCCCCTGGCGGTGTTCCTGCATGGTCGTTCCGGCGACGCCGCGCGCCATGACCGCGGCACCTTGGGCATGGCCGCCTCGGATCTCATCCTCTATTTGCCGTTGGCGATGAAAGAGCTCGAGGATATCTCACTCGACGTCGAAACGGAAGACAACGGGGAAGGCTGACGCTCGTCTCGGTCACCGAGTGCCGATTATTCCAGAGCTTTGTCCGGGCGTATCGAGGTGAGCGCGTTCAACACTTCATCATGCAGTTGCCCGTTGCTGGAAATCCCGGAGCGATCGCGGATGCTTCCGCGGCCGAGAAAACTCGTGAAGCGGCCCCCCGCTTCCGGCAAAATCACCGCCATAGGCGCCACGTCCCAAATCTCCACCACCGGATCGGCCATTATTTCAGCCGAACCCGTGGCCACGAGGAAATGCCCGTAACAATCGCCCCAACCCCGATGGCTGCGCGCTTTTTGCCGCAATCCCGCCCAGGCCGGGCCATAACCCAGGCGCTCCATGGTGGTGACGCAACCGTCGAGCAGCAGCGCGTCTCCCAGTTTGGCCACTTTCGACACGCGGCATTTCCGATCGTTATGGAAACACCCTCCGCCCCGGGTTGCATAGACGCGTTCGCCCAAAGCGGGGAGATCGATGACGCCCACAACCGGCTCCCCCTTTTCCAGCAAGGCGATCAAGGTGCCGAACAGCGGCACGCGGCGGATGAACGACTTGGTCCCGTCGATGGGGTCCAGCACCCATTCCCGATCCGTGGATCCGGGCTCATGGCCGAATTCCTCGCCGATGACGCCGTAGCCCGGCGTCGTTTTCGCGATGCGCTTCCGCAACGCCTCCTCGGCCTCCTTGTCGGCCTTGGTCACGGGCGAGGCATCGCCTTTCCATTCGATCTTGAGCTGCGACCCGTAATGGGACAGCACGATGCGGCGGCTTTCGTCGGCCAGCGAAAGAGCGAACTGCAATTCCTCTTGGTAAGCGGACATGCGATAAATTTAAGAAGGGAGAGGGTTGGGGTTGAGGGTTATGCCCAACCTTTCGCTCTTGCCACCGCTCTTTTCCATTTCCCCACCAATGCGTCCCGCTCCGCGGGCTTCATTCGGGGCCGGAAGCGATGGACTGGAAATTCCACCCTTCGCAGATCCGCCATCGTCGTCGCACCCGCTCCCAAGGCGGCCAGCATGGCCGCGCCCAAGGCCGTAACTTCGGCATTATCACTCACTTCCACTTCGACTCCGAGCAGATCGGCCTGGAATTGCATCAGAAAACGGTTATGGCTACCGCCCCCGTCCACGCGCAAGCATCGCGGCGAACGACCGCCGAAGGCTTCGACCACCTCCAAAGTCTGATAGGCGATGGATTCCAAGGCGGCCCGGGCCAGATGCGCCTGGGTGGTTCCCCGCGTAAGGCCTATGATGAGCCCTCGCGCATTTGGATCCCAATGCGGAGTCCCCAGGCCGGCGAAGGCGGGAACGAAATAGACCCCGTCATTGCCTTTCAAACTCGTCGCCATGGCCTCGGTGTCGCCCGCGTGGGCCACGATGCCGAGTTGATCGCGAAGAAATTGCACTGCGGCGCCGCCCACCAATACCGTCCCCTCATGCGCATAAGAAGTTTCCCCGCCCAAAGTCCACGCCACGGTGCCGAGCAGGCCCTTGGGCGGCGGCGCATATTTTTTCCCGATGTTGCGCAGTAAAAAACATCCGGTGCCGTAGGTATTCTTCCAGTCGCCGGATTCGAAGCAGCGCTGGCCGAACAGCGCCGCCTGCTGATCGCCGGCGATGCCGTGGATTTTCACCCCGCGCAGGAAAGGCAAATCGATTTCCCCGAAATCCGCCGTCGAGGGGAGAATCTCAGGGAGACTTTCCCGCGGGACTCCGAAAAGCCGCAAGAGGGACGGATCCCAGCCCAGCGTCTTCAGATTGAACAACATTGTGCGCGAAGCATTGCTGGTTTCCGTAACATGCCTTCGTCCCCCCGTAAGCTTGTGAACTAGGAAACTGTCCATGGTGCCGAAGGCCAGCCGCCCGGCCTTGGCCGCGGCGTTCACGGGCCCATTATGCTTGAGAAGCCACTCAGCCTTGGTCCCCGAGAAATAGGGATCGAGCAAAAGACCGGTATTCCCGCGAATTGAGGATTCAAGTCCGCGCCCTTTTAGTTTCCGGCAACGTTCCGCGGTGCGGCGATCCTGCCAGACGATGGCCGGACCCAATACTTTTCCGCTGCGCTTATCCCAAGCGGCCAAAGTTTCGCGCTGATTGGTAATCCCGAGGGCCACCACGTTGCCGGCCGAAAGCGAATTTCGTCGGCTCAGGGTTTCCAGAACGCCGCGCTGGGTTTCCCAAATCTCCTCGGCATCGTGCTCCACCCAACCCGGTTGCGGAAAATGCTGGCCGAACTCGCGCTGTTCCATATCCACCGGCTCGAAGCGATGGTTGAAAAGCACGGCCCGGCAACTGGTGGTTCCTTGGTCAAGAGCCAGTAAAAATCCCGACATTACCCGGCAAAATAACTTTGGTGAGCGGCTGGAAAACATCAAAAACGACAAAGTCCATGACCGCTTCAGGGCTGATTCCTATATATTTTTATGAAACAAGCATGAAAATGCTTGAGAGGGGATTCCCTGAAGAACAACTCCGAGGGGAATGTGAAATCACATAGAGGGGGGAAATCTAAAATGGCCAAGTTATTTCCAAAAACAGTTGTTTTGATGTTTGTATTAACCGAGATGGGGATTTGCCAGCCGATCGTTCCAAACGGAGCGTGTGTCATCCCGGCTTTCATCCCTAGTGGCACGGATATTCCGGTGGGTCAGGGCCCGGCCGGCATGTATGCTGCAACCTACCAGCCCGCAATGTCGGTGCAGAATTCCATCAACTGCATGACCATTCCTGCGGGTTTCTCGATCGAAGCTTGGGCCCATGAAGGCGCCACGCCCGCAAATGGCGGCGTCGGCATACGCGCCGTGCAGTCCTTCGACTTCGACGAGCAGGGGCGCGTATGGGCGGGGGAAACCTACGACTATCCTTGCAGCCTCACCCGAAACAGCGATCGCATCGTCCGCCTCGCGGACACCGACGGGAACGGGGCCGCAGATCAACTCACCGTCATCGCCACCGGCGTCACCTTGGTACAAGGCCTGGTGAAAGTGAACGGCGGCTTTGTGATCGTGAATCCGCAAATCCAATTCCGTGACGAAACCGGCGGCGCCGCCGCGACTTGGGCCAGCCCTTTTGACGCCAACGCCGGGCGCGATACGCATGGCGGATCATCCGAACTCGTCTATGGGATCGACAATTACATATACGGCTCAAACGGTTATAACAGTCCATTCGCCCGCATCTGGCGCATCAACGCTTTGGGCACCACCCATACCTACGCGTCTTTCGCGACCTCCGGTTGCAACAACGCCCATGGAACGGGCCAGATGGAGGATGGAGACATCATGCACTCCTCCGCCAATGGCTGTCCCGCGCAGCATGCCGGGATGATGGGATTGGCGACCAATAATTTCGGCGGCAACCCGACCTTCCACCCCGCCACCGCGGATGTCGATCAATGGGATTATATCGGCCAATTCACGGCGGCTTCCGATGCCAACGTCTATGGCTCCCGCTTGATTCCCGGATGGTCAAGCGCGACCACCCGCCGCATGTTCGTATGCGAAGGCACCGGGCATTTGTGCAGCATGTGGAGCCTGACTGCAAATGCCGCCACCTGGTCCGGCGCCCAGTCGGGAACCACCCCCGTCACAGCCAATATCATGGCCGGGGCGGACGCCTGGGTGGCTCCCATCATGGCCAAAACCGGCCCCGACGGCGCGGTATGGGTGCTCGACTGGTATAACCGCTTGTTCCTGCACAACCCGGCCGGCCCATCCTGCGGGAACGCGGCCTATGCGAGCGCTCTGCGCACAAAAACAGCCAACCGCATTTACCGCATCTTCCCCACGGGCAGCACGCCGGAACCTATTCTCAACCTGAACACCGCTACCGAGGCTCAGCGCATCGCCGCATTGGGAAACCAAAACTTTCATTGGCGGCTGGCCGCCCAACGCCTGCTAATCGGAGGAGGAGCCACGGCCTCATTGCTAACCGCCCTGGAAGGCATCCTGACCACGATCCGGCCCGCTGACGCCATCGACAATGATCCGGCGGCGACGCATGCCGTATGGGTTCTCAACGGTTTGGGCGAACTCGCCAACAATCCTGCCCGCTGGGATCCCGTTTTGGCTGCTGCGCTGGCCGCCAATCCGGCCGATGTGACCCGCATGAACGTCATGAAGGCAATGGCCGCCACCCTGGCCTCGGCGAACGCCATCAAGGCCGCTTGCAACGTTACCACCGGCGATGCCAACGCGCGCGTGCGGTTCCAGTCCTACCAAGCGTTGACCCGCATGCCGGCCCCAACCGGAGGTGCGTCGAATACCAATAACTTAAGCACGGCCGGCACTTTCATTTCCACGGCTTATACCAATGCCGGAGCCACGAAAGTCACCACGGGAACTTGCACCGTAGTTCCCATCCGGCCATTGAAGCAGGTCGGCCCTTTCAACTCCGGCAATCTGCGTTTCCACCTCGTCCCCGGTGGGTTTGAGCTTGCATCGGATGGACTGGAGTCCGGTTATCTGGTCGTATATGACATGCGCGGACACGAAACCTTCCGCTCCACCTTCAACAAAAAGACCTCGACATGGTCCGACCCGGTGGCCAGCGGCTTGAGTCACCCCATGTATCTCTATGTCTTCCATCCCTATAACGGAGACGCCTTCAGGGGCAGACTCACCATGTCGCAGGCGCTCTGATAAATCCGCGCGATAACGAGAGGGCGGTTCCATGAACCGCCCTTTTTATTTTTCGTCGCTTTCAGCGTCGAGCGCGCCGGATCAAAAGCAGGACTGAAATCGACACCACTCCCAGGACGGCGACCGAGCCAAATCCGAAGGCCATGCCTATTGGCCGCCTGAACACCGCAGTGAATACGATGGTAAAAAGCAACACCGTGGCGACTTCGTTCCAAATCCGCAATGAGCGCGAGGACCACCGGCACTTGCCTTCGGCCAACTGGCGGCGAATGCGGCCGCACAGGCCATGATAAGCGAACAGCAACAGCAGCAGCAAAAGCTTGACGTGGAACCAGGGCTGCGTCCAGGCCCGGACCTCGTTCATAAGCCAAAGGCCGAATACCGTCGTTCCGATCATGGCGGGCGTGGCGATTGCCCTCCACAATCGTTTTTCCATCAAGGCGTATTGGGGCAGCAGCACGGCGCGTTCCGCCTCGGGTTTTTCCAACGCCTCGGCGTGGTACACGAAAAGCCGAACGATGTGGAACAAGCTCGCGAACCAAGCCACCGCCGAGACGAGATGCAAGGCCTTGGCCAGGGAATAGGCGTCCATAAAATCCGTAGGGAAAGATAATCCCGGTATCCGGGGAGATTATTTCACGATAAGACTTTTATAAACCGGGCCGTCCGTCCGGGAAATAGAGAGGAAATAGGTCCCGGCTCCCAAGCGCGGAAAACCGGATTCCCCGACGCGAGGATGGTTGCGGAAAAATACCGTCTCGCCTTTCGTGTTGGTAATACGGAGAGAGCGAATATCGCCACGAATCAAATCATCGAACGCATCGGTTTTCCGTTTTTGATGATCGACGAAAATGGGCGTCGCCACGCCGGCGCCCCAAAGCAAGGCGCGGATCAATTGTCCTTGGTAATTCACGTCGTTCCAAACCCGGGCGTCGTGGCCGCTGCTGGTGTAATACACCCATCCGTTTCCCTCGGGGCGAACCCAGGTCCACGGCTCCTGCGTCCCGTTGGCCCGGGCGCGGGCCAGCATGATGGTGTCGTTCTTCGAAAATTGCGCTTCCCGCCCCTCGTCCCAATATGCGGCGTTTCCGGTTGCAGGAGGCGCGCTGACGCCGAGCATGGCCGGGTGACCGGGGTTTACGATGGTGATATAGCGATAGGCGGCAGTATCCCCGTGTATCGTAAAGGCGGCTCCGAATAATTGCAGGTACCGGGGATTGCCCAGATAACTGCTGTTGGCGCTATGCACTCCCACGATCACATGACCGGCGTCCACCCATCCATATAAGGCATTCTCCTGTGCCGTGGTCAAATCCGGGGTTCCGTCGGCGGCACTGCCCTTCTTGTTGTTGTAAATGAACATGACCTGATAACGGCTCAAGCTGTCGACGTTGAGGACGCTTTCATTCGTCCGATAATCCACGGTCATCCCGTTCCGTTGCATCACGGGAATCATCACCTGACTCATGGCCAACGGGTCATGGGGAGTGGTACTTCCGCCCCCAAGAAAAAGCACCCGGATATTTTGCGCCTGGGCAGAAAAAGCGGATAACAATGCGATGAAATAAAACCCGTTCGCGAACATAGAACCCCCCGATTCTGCCTTATAAACTAAGTGAAATAGAAAAAGTGCGTCGGTAGTAAGACTTGATTTTCGCCTAGCGAATCCCGTATTCCTTGATCTTGTA
>JBGPFT010000094.1:0-7548 GCA_041483475.1 Fibrobacteria bacterium
CCGCCGTTGCCTTCGCCGCCGATAACGCTGCCGTTCTTTTTCATGGCCATGGTCACGTTGATTTCGCCCACCTTGGCCCGGGCGCATTCCACTCCATGGCGCGCGGCGATGTCCTCGATCATGCGGCTGGTTGAGAGGTTGATGGTCACAGGCCCCTTGCGGCGGCGCAGGATGAAGTCCGCCGCCACCGCCAGGGTGTATTCCTCCCCGATGGCTTCGCCCCGTTCATCCACCAAAGCGCAGCGATCCGCGTCGGGATCAGTGGCGAAGCCCACGTCGCAACCCTTTTCCCGCACTAGGCGGCGCAAGTCCCCGAGGTTTTCCGGCGTGGGTTCAGGGCCATGCGGAAAGATCCCGTCCGGTTTCACATGGATGGGGAAAATTTCGCAGCCGAGTTCGCGCAGCAATCGGGGCACGATCAAACTTCCCGCTCCGTTCACCCCGTCATAAGCCACTTTGAAACGCCGTTTTCGGATGTATTCCGCGTCGATGCAGTTCAAATTCAGGACGGCGCGAACATGCTCTTCATCCGCGTCTTGCCATTGGGAGATATTTCCCACCCGGAGGTGATTTTGCCATTCGCAGCGGTGGGCGTCCACCATGGCAAACAGCTTTTGCACCTGATCTTCGTCCAGGAAGACGCCTTCGGCATTCAAGAACTTAAGGGCGTTCCACTCGGCTGGATTATGCGAGGCGGTGATGATGATCCCGGCGTCGGCCCGGTGCTTCAGCACGGCCATTTCCACCGTCGGCGTCGAAGCGATCCCCAGGAGAATCGCGTCGGCCCCGGAAGCTTGGACAGCCGCCGCGACGCAATTTTCCACCATGGCTCCCGTGGGCCGGGTGTCGCGGCCCACCATCACTTTTCTGGCGCCCAGCAGCCGGACGAAGGCGTTGACGCATTCGGCGATGACGACGGGGTTGAAATCGGGGCCGACGACGCCGCGAATCCCCGACACCGAGCGCATGAGGGCGGACATGGGAGGAAAATACTTCATTGCCACAAAAGGACGCAAAGAACACGGATTTTCTTTGCGTCCTTTGCGCTCTTTCGTGGATATCCAATGGTTCTTTCACCCTTGTACATTATGACTCGATCCACATGCGCGCGCGATTTTCAGCTTTTCCGCTGCTGGCCGCGATGGCGGTCTTGGCCGGCATCGAACCCAAGGTCACCTATAGGTTCGATCCCGAGAAATTCCGGGATTCGTCCCAATTGGTCGTGCATGTCGCTTTGCCGGAAGGCTGGCATATCCAGTCTCAGGCGCCTCGCGATTCTTTTCTCATCCCTACCGTGCTGAAAGCCGAAGGCCAGGGATTGGTTTTCGAAAAACCCGTCTACCCCAGGCCCGTCGAGGAGGATTTTCCCGTCTTGGGAGGAAAAGTGGCCCTGTTCCTGGGGGAATTCGACATCCGCAGCGCAGCGAAACGCATCGTGCGAAGCGATAAGCCCGCGGTCCCCGATTCCGTGAAGGTGACGTTGCGTTACCAGGCCTGCAACAACACCCAGTGTTTGCCGCCCCGGGAAGTCACGGCAACAGCCGCGCCTCCCAGTCGTATTCACGCGAACCGGTGATCCGAACCTCGCGGAAGGATCCGATTTCCGCTTCCTCGGGGCCTTCGATCAATACCCGGCCGTCCACCTCGGGGGCGTCCCCTTCGCTCCGACCCGCATAATGGAACCCATCGTCTCTCGCCACGCTGTCCACGATCACTTCCAAGATCGATCCGAGGCGCGCTTGGTTCTGTTCGCGGGAGATTTCGCGCTGGAGATCCATGACTTGTCCCAGACGCGCTTCCGCCACTTCCGCTGGAACCTTGGGATTCAAATCGAATGCATGGGTGCCTTCCTCGTCGGAATAGGCAAAGCCCCCGAGATGGCGAAAGCGCGTTTCCTCCACGAAATCCATCAGTTCCCGGAAATCGTCATCGTTCTCCCCGGGATAGCCCACCAGTACCGTGGTGCGTAGCGCGATGTCGGGCATGGCCCGGCGGATTCGGCCGATCTGATCCCGCAAATCCGCCTTCGTGTAATTCCGGCGCATGGCCTTGAGAATGCGGTCGGAGGCATGCTGGATGGGCAGGTCGAGGTATTTGCACACGCGTTTTTCCGTGGACATGATTGCGAACAGTCCGTCGGTGAGAAAGGCGGGATAAGCGTACATAAGCCGCAGCCAGGCCAGTCCGGTTTCGCGGAGCAGGGCCCGCAGCAAATCCTCCAAAGTTTCCTTGCCACCGCTTTCACGTCCGAAAAAAGTGAGATCCTGGGCGATGAGCGAGATCTCCTTCACGCCCCAGGACTCAAGCTGTTTGGCTTCCTCCACGATATCCGCGATGCTCCGGCTTTTCTGCTTGCCCCGCATGCCGGGAATGGCGCAGAAGCCGCAAACCCGGTTGCACCCTTCGGCGATTTTCAAGAAGGCGTGATGAGGCTCCTCACCCAGCAGGGTGCGCGGCGCGGCTCCGACCCGGCAGTCGGAAGGGGCGGTCGAGGCCAAGCCCAGGCGTTCCAGGATTTCGCCGGGTTTGTACACGCCCACCCACAAATCCGCTTCGGGGATTTCACGGGATAAATCCTCCCGATAGCGCTGGGAAAGGCAGCCGGCGACGACGATTTTTTCGCCCCGCCCGCGGGCTTTCACGGCCTCCAGGATTTCCTGGATGGATTCCTCCTTGGCCGCCTCGATGAATCCGCAGGTGTTGATCAAGGTCACATCCGGGGCGTCATCCGCGCGGGCAAGCGTGAAGCCGGCCCGGCCGAACTCCCCAAGGATGTTTTCGCTGTCCACTTGGTTCTTGGAACAGCCCAAATTAACGATGCGGACCTTCCGGTTCCCGGAGGAACCGGTTTTGGATGCGATGGATCTCACGAAAGCGGGTCGGAGTTACGGTCGGCGCACATGGAGCGGAACTACCAGCCTTCCACGGCCCCGGCGCTGTCCTTCGCCGTCTTCGGCACCGAGGTTCCGGACGCGGAGGCCGTGTCCGGAAGCGGATTGCCCATGGCCTTGTCTGGCGAGGCGGTCGGTTCGCTGGGGGCGGGAGCCGGAGGTTCGGGAACGCCCACGGGTTCGGGGGCCGGAGGCGTTGCGGGTTCGACCGGAGCCGGAGTCGAGGTGGCCGGGGAGGGAGAAGACGAAGGTTCGGAGGTGAACGAAGTGGTTGGGGATGAAGATGAGGATCCGGGCGAGGAGTAAGAATCGGTGGAAGCCGGAGCGGAATAGGCGGGGGTGACGGATTCGGAAGAGGAACCTCCGCCGACATGATCATTCGACTTCTTGTCCACCCAATATTCATACCCTTGCGCTTTCAGGGTGTTTTTGCCGAAATCATGCGCGGCCTCTAAAGTGGCGAATCTGCCCACCCGTACGCGGTGGTAGGTTCCGGAAAGTTCCGGTGTCGGGCTTTCCACCTCGGCGGTATAAGCCGGATACCCCGCGGCGGAGAGTTTCTCTTTGAGATGTTTCGCCTGTACCTTGCTCCTGAACACTCCTACTTGCACGACGAATCGCCCTTTCGGGTCGAAGTTGCCTTCGGAGTTAGAGCTTTTGGAAGGTGTGGGAGCGATTTTTTGCAGGGAGGGTTCTTCGGGCATTGCGGTGGCTGAATCCGACACAGCGGTGGCCGCCGGGACTTCCTCGACGACGGCTGAGTTTTTCGCTTTTTTACACCCGGAAACCACCCAAATGCCCGCCGCAATCATGGTCAACACTCGTAAACGCTGCATATTCGGCCCCTTCCCCTGGGATGTTTTTTGGAAACCGCAAGCCCTTGCCGATTTCAGGATTAAAACCAAAAATAAGCAAAGTTATGGGGAAAAAACCCTATTCGACCACCTTAGGCGGCAGAATTTTTCGGATTTTTACCGCGAATCCCGGGAAATCCGTAAATCCAGTCAAAATCGGATGTAAACGCTTATTTCCGATTGACATAGAGCGATTGGGCATGATACCTTTCCACTGGAAAAAAACCTGAAAAATGAAGGCTGGAAACGAGGTGAGTACAAAAAAATGACAGGCGTGATTGTTCGTCCCGGGGAGTCGTTTGAAAAGGCGTTGCGCCGGTTTACCAAAACCTGCGAGAAGTCGGGCATCATTTCCGACGCGAAGAAAAACCAGCGTTACGAAAAACCCTCTGAAGAGCGCAAGCGGAGGTTGAATTCCGCGATCCGCAAGGCCATCAAGGAGCGGATGGAAACCTTGCACTAAGCTATATCTCGCTGATCAGCAGCGGTTTGTTGGGACTGGGCATGGCCTTGAAATAGTTGAACACGCAGAACTCGCAGCGTTTCCCTTTTTCGATGTTGATGAGAAAACGGTCCACGTACTTGCGCGTGATGAAAAACCCCCGGCCGTGGTAGTCGAGAATGCCGTAGGGCAATCCGTTTTCGGCGTGCGTGGTTTGCCGGTCCAGCCAGTACAGCACGGTGCGCTTGTCCAGCTTGCCGCCGCGATCCAAAACCGAAACCCCGATTTTTTCCGCGTCCGAACAGGCGGTGATGGCCACCGACTCCTCCTCGGCAAGGCGAAAATCCCTCACCCATTCGTGCTTGCTGTCGCCCTGCTCGTTGCGCGCTCCGTAAAAAAGGGCATTGGTCATCAGCTCGAAAAGGACCACCTTGAATCGTTTGCGCGCGGCCTCGTCGGAATACTCGGTGGAGATGGTTTCGGCGATTTCGTCGATTTGACCGGGCGTCCGCAGCAGGAATTCCCGGCGCGAGCGGGTTTCGAGCATGTAACGATCGAGCCCGAAAATGGCGTTGTGAAGGAGGGCTGAGAGGATTTCCCGCATTTCCTTGAAATCCAGCGGCGCGGTTTTGGTGATGACGTTGCCGATGTCGTAGTCCCGGGCCATGCGCACGTAGTCGTCGAGATTGTAAGCGGTCATGAGGACGCGCTTGACCTTCGGATACCCGGATCCCATGCGCTGGAAAAGCTCGAAGCCCCCCATGCGGGGCATGTTGATGTCGGAGAGTACGATGTCGCAAGGGCCGACGGCCAGGCGCTCCAGCGCTTCGACGCCGTCGCCGGCGGTTTCCACCCGCCAGCCGAATTGGGCCAGGGCCTCGGCGATCATCCCGCGGATGGTCGCGTCGTCGTCCACGATCAGGACATGGAACATGAGATGGGCTAGTATACGTTTCAAGTCCCTCCGATGCAATGGCGGCCGCCGAGGAAATACATTTGGCGAATGACTTGGCGCATCCTGAAGGTTTTCCTCTTCATGTTCCGTCGGGTTTTTTCGTATGCCGGAAGGAATTTGCGGGGAAGCGTCCCGAAGGAAGCCTATCTCACCGAGACGTACCTGGATTGGGCCCGCTACGTCCTCGTGACTTTCGGGGTGGAGCTTGAAGTCCGCGGGAGGGAGTTCTTGCCCGGTTTGGGAAGCGCGCCCCGGGTGCTGCTGAGCAACCACCAGAGCCAACTCGACATCCCCGTCTTGGTGATGGCCGCGGAAGAACGCGTCGGCTTCGTCGCCAAACGGGAATTGAGCCAAATTCCGCTTTTAGCCTATTGGATGCGGCGGGTGGGCTGCGTTTTCATCGATCGCGGTGATAAAAGGGCCGCCCGCAACTCGCTGGAAGCCGCGGCCGCGGCTTTGGGGCCCCATCTTTTGGCCGTATTTCCGGAGGGGACGCGCAGCAAAACCGGCCAGCTTCTGCCCATCAAGCTCGGCGGTTTGCGCATGGCGGTGCTGGCCGGCGCCCAAATCGTCCCGGTTCACATCCGCAATTCCCGCAACGCCTTCGAGGCCAAGACGGCGGAAATCCATGAGCCCATCCCCGTGCGACTCCGTTTCTTCCCCCCCTTGGACACGCGGGGGTGGGTCGACGGAAAAGCTTCCTGGCTGAAGGCAAAGGATTATTTGGAGGAGTGCTGGAGGGAAGCCCTCGCTCCAAGCGCGTCCCAAGCCTCGTCGGCTTTATAAGAGGACCGCACCAGCGGTCCCGCCTGGCATACCCGGATTCCCCGACCCAAGGCAAAACTTCGGAGCGCTGCGAATTCCTCGGGCGGAACGAAGCGCTGGACAGGGAGGTGATTTCGACTGGGCGGCAGATATTGGCCCAAAGTGAGAATGTCGACGCGAAGTTCCGCGATGTGGTGGATCATGGCCTCAAGCTCCGTCCCGGTTTCGCCCAGGCCAAGCATGAGGCTGGTCTTGGTGAAAAAGCCCCGTGTCTTGGCGTGGCGCAGCATTGCCGAGGTGTCGGCCATGTTCGCGCGCCCTCGTACCGCGCGCTGCAGGCGCGCGATGGTTTCGAAATTATGGTTGAGTACGTCCGGCCGGGCGTCCAGGATCAAATCCAGCAAATCGAGGCGCCCCTGCAAATCCGGGATGAGTGCCTCCACGCGGCAGCCGGGATTTTCGGCGCGCACCCGGAGGAGGGTTTCCGCCCATACCTCGGCCCCTTGATCCGGAAGATCGTCGCGGGCCACCGAAGTGATCACGATATAACGAAGACCCATGAGGCGGGCCGAAGCGGCCACCCTTTCAGGTTCTTGGCGATCGTAAGCGCCCGGTTTTCCCTTGGGGACGTCGCAGAAGCCGCAGCCGCGGGTGCAGGTGTTTCCCAAAAGCATCAAGGTGGCCGTGCCCTGCGACCAGCATTCGCCGAGATTGGGGCATCCGGCGCTTTCGCACACCGTATTCAGGCGGTGCTCGCGCACGATGTCGCGCAGGCGCGCGAACTTTTCGCCCCCGGGGATGCGGGCCTTGAGCCAGGCGGGTTTGCGCTCGGGAATCGCCTCAACGCGCATGGCGTAAAGATAGAATTGAGTACCTTAAGCTCCGATCAACGGAGCGGAACTTGCGAGGATTTTTTTGGATCGGCGTTCTTGGAGCCTTGGGCGCGGCGGTGGCTTTGGATCTTTCCCAAGGCAGTTTGCACGGAGGGGTCAAGCTTGGCTATTCCCTGGGTCAGAACGGCGCGGCCTGGCCCCGGCCCTGGAAGAATCCGTTCCGCAACGACAACCGGGGAGGTTTCTACGTCGAGCAGGCGCGCTTGCGGGCCGATATTCCCTATGACAGCAGCCTGCGGATCGTCGCCCAATTCAACGCCATTTTCCTCGACCTTTCGGATTTATACGTCGTAAAACAATGGGGTGCTTATCGTTGGAAGCTTGGAAAATTCGCCGGAGCGGGGCTCCGCACGGGGCCGGGTACGGACGAATTTTCCTTGATCGCCGTATGGCAACCCCTCTATGCCCGGACATGGGTGGGATATAAGCGCCTGATGGGTTGGCGGGATCTGGGTGTGCAGGTCGAGCGGGCATATTTTGAGGGCCGCTTCACCCACCGCTTTTTTTTCCACAACGCCAATTGGCAAAACCTCGTCAACGGCGAACCTAACGATCCGGCGGGTTGGCCCACCCAGATATTGGGTTTGGACTATGGATGGGAATGGAGAACCACCGATCACAGCACATTGGGCGGTCATTTCGGCGCCCTGGCGAACAAGGAGTGGGAGGAATTTTTCGGGGACCACGGTTTCTGGAACGCCACCTATTGGTTCAAGTCGAACGCCTTGGTGGACGGTTCCCTTTTCCA
>JBGPFT010000095.1:0-7541 GCA_041483475.1 Fibrobacteria bacterium
AACGACATCAAGGAGCGGCACACGAAGGGACAGCCCATGCTGGTGGGCACGGTGTCCATCGAGAAGTCCGAGGAATTGTCGGGCATGCTCACCCGCGAAGGGGTCCCGCATAACGTCCTCAACGCCAAGAATCACGAAAAGGAAGCCGGCATCATCGCCGAGGCGGGGGTCAAGGGCAAGGTGACTTTGGCCACCAACATGGCGGGCCGCGGCACCGACATCCAGCTCGGCGAAGGTGTGATTGAGCTGGGCGGTCTGTACGTGCTGGGCACCGAGCGCCATGAAAGCCGGCGCATCGACAACCAGTTGCGCGGCCGCTCGGGCCGTCAGGGCGATCCCGGCGAATCGCGCTTCTACCTGTCGCTCGAAGACGATCTCATGCGCATTTTCGGTTCCGACCGCATCAAGCGGTGGATGGACCGCATGGGCGTACAGGAAGACGAGGTGATCTCGCATCCGATGGTGAATCGCGCCATCGCCACCGCTCAGAAGCGCGTGGAAGGGCAGAACTTCGAGATCCGCAAGCATCTGCTCGAGTATGACGACGTGATGAACAAGCAACGCACCGTGATTTACGGGTTGCGCCGCCGCATCCTCAAGGGTGAAGAGATCAAGGACGAAATCGAAGCCCGGCTGGAGGATGCCGCCGACCTGCTGGTGGCGCAATACGCGCTCACTCCCTATCCGGAAGGCTGGGAACTGGATAAACTTTACGCGGAAATCAAGCGGGCCTTCGATCTGGATTACAAGATTCCCGAAGGTCTCGGCCAGCATCAAACCGCCGAGGAAACCGTCGATCAATTGACGGCCAAGGTGAAGGAGCGTTACGCCGAAATCGAGAAGACGCTCGGTTCCGACCCGCTGCGGGAAATCGAAAGGCAGGTGCTGCTCGGGGTCATCGATCACATCTGGCGCGAGCATCTCTATGCCATGGACCAGTTGCGCGACGCCACGCGTTTCCGCGGCTACGCACAGAAGGATCCGCTGCAGGAGTACAAGAAGGAAGGCTTCGCTCTGTTCGGCGGCACCTTGGAGCGCATCGCCTTGGAGACGGCGGAGCGGATTCTCCACATCGATCCCGATTTCCTGCTCCGGCAGCAGGAGGCGCAGCGCCGCGCCCGCGAGATGGAATCGCGCATGCGTCAGGCTATGCAATTCAGCGCTCCGGGGGAACCCGGATCGGAGGGAGCTTTCGGAGAGACGGGTTTCACACAGCCGACGGTTTCACTCCCGCCGCGTCCCATGTCCGGGCCCCTCCCGGGCACCGTGATGCGTCCCCCCCTTTCCCCCCTGGCAGGGCAGGGGGGCGCAGCCCCCGCTTTCAAGAACGTCGGCCGCAACGACCCTTGTCCCTGCGGCAGCGGCAAGAAATTCAAGAAATGCCACGGATCGGAATAACCTCACCCCTATCCCCTCTCCATGCTTAAAGGCATGGAGAGGGGAAGGTTCAAGGATTTTGTAAAACGATGAAACTGAAAAGATGAAAAATCCAGCAACCATCAAGAACGAATTGTTCACTCCCCCTCTCCATTCCTTTAAGAATGGAGAGGGGGTCGGGGGGTGAGGTGTTCTTCGTCATCGACGGCATCGACGGGGCGGGAAAATCCACCCAAGCCGCCATGCTGGCGGAAGCCTTGGAAAAAATTGGCCGTTCCGTGATGCGGGTCCGCGATCCCGGGGGCACCGAGCTTTCCGACCGCATCCGCGCTTTGTTGCTCCATCCGGGAAACGCGCTTTCGCCGGCGACGGAACTGTGCCTGTACGCCGCTGCCCGCGCCCAGCTTGTGCACGAGGTGATTCGTCCGGCGCTGGAGGCCGGCAAAATCGTGGTGTCGGATCGCTTCGCTTGGTCCACCTTCGCCTATCAGGGATCGGGACGCGGCCTGTCCGCAGAACAGATACGACAGCTTGAGGAGATAGCCTGCGACGGCTTGCGCCCGGCGCATGTTTTTCTACTGGATCTGGATCCGGCAAAGCGGTTGGGAAGGCTGCGCCAAAAGGGCGGGACACCGGATCGCCTCGAGCTAGAAGGGGAGGCCTTTTTCAGCCGCGTCCGCGAAGGGTTTTTGGCTCTGGCGCGGGGAAACGCGGGAATGAGCACAGTGCTGGACGCTTCGTTGGCCCCTGAAGCACTACACCATGCCATTCTCGCTAAAATCCTGGAAATTTTGGGATGAATCGCTTTGTATTTTTGGGCATGCGAGGAAAGCGCTCCATGAAGAAAAGCAAACTCTATTACGCCACCGTAACCGCCGTCGTGGGGGGCTTCGCCCTCATCGGTAGCCGCGTCCAGGCCGGAGGCGACAAGTTCTATTCCGATCTCATCCGCCTCGACAAGGTGGTGACTAAGATCAGCGAGAACTACGTCGAAGAGGTGTCCTCCGAGGAATTGGTGGACGCGGCCGTCGTGGGCATCCGCGGCATTCTCGATCCCCACACGGCCTATTTCACCCCCAAGGACTACGAGGATCTCAAGGTGAACACCGAGGGCGAATTCGGGGGGCTGGGCATTCAAATCGGCATCCGCGACAACATGCTCACCGTGGTGTCGCCGCTGGCGGGCACGCCCGCCTACCGCATGGGTTTGCAGGCCGGCGACAAGATTATCCGCATCGACACCGTGAGTACCCAGGGCATCACCATCGACGATGCGGTGGACAAACTGCGCGGCAAGCCGGGAACGGTCGTCAAGCTCCAAATCCAGCGTGAAGGGGCGCCCGGACCCCTCGAATTCGCCATCACGCGGGAAGTGATCAAGATCGAAAGCGTGCCCTACGCGGGCATGCTCAACGACTCGATTGGATACGTAAAAGTGACCCAATTCGCCAAGCGCACCGGTGAGGACTTGGAGGAGAAAATTGTGGAATTAAAGAAACACAATCCCAAAGGAATTATTCTCGACTTGCGCGTGAACCCCGGGGGCCTGCTCAACCAAGCCATCAGCGTTTCCGAGTTGTTCCTCGACAAGAACCAATTGGTGGTGTTCACCAAGGGTCGCGTGAAATCGCAAAACCAAGATTACCACAGTCGCCGCGATCCGGCTTGGACGGGGAAGATGGTGGTACTCGTCAACGAGAACTCGGCGTCGGCTTCCGAAATCGTGGCCGGGGCCATCCAGGACTGGGATCGCGGCGTCGTGATGGGGGAAGGTACCTTCGGCAAGGGATCGGTGCAAACCATATTGCCCCTTGACGGCCAGCAGAACACCCTCAAGCTCACCACGGCCTATTACTACACGCCGGCCGGACGCTGCATCAACAAGCCCGAAAACGCGGTGCGTTTCAAACGTGAGAAGGAAAGCAAGGATTCCGCGGCCTCAGACACCGCTTGGTTCCATACCAAGGCGGGTCGCAAGGTGATGGCGGGCGGGGGCATCGCTCCCGACGTGACCGTGGCCGGCCGCCATTTTTCCCGCTTCGCCCAGGAACTTCTGCGCCGTACCCTATTTTTCAATTTCGTGGTCAAAAAGCGCGGCGAGATAGCGGCCAAGCATCCGGTAACTCCGGAGTTCGAGGCGAGCCCGGAGCTTTTGGAGGAATTCCGCCGCTTCGCGTACGCCGACACCGCCATCAGCAAATTCAAGAGCACCGCCATCCTGGCGCTCGACAACGTGCGCGAGTCCTGGAAGAAAGAAAGGCAGGAGCGTGGCGACACCGCCAACGTAAAGTCCGCCGTCGAATTCGACCGGGCCACCGCGGTGCTGGAAACCACCCTGCGCGCCGAGGTCGACAAGGAATTCGTCACCAACCTGGACTTCATCAAGCGCGAACTCAAGGCCGAGCTTTTAGGCGCCGCTTTGGGCGAAAATGTCCGTACTACCTACGAGCTCACTTATGATGGCCAGGCCCAGGAAGCTGTTCGCTACCTCGGCAATGACCGTCTCTTCACGAAGGTGTTCAAGAAGGGCAAGGACAAGGGTTAGTATGCGGAGATTCTTTGCGGCTTCGGTGATCCTGGCGGGATTCACTCCCGCGCTTTGCGCTTTCAAAGTGGTCGGATATTTCCCCAGCTGGTCCACGGACACAGCCAAGATCCAATACGATAAAGTCACCCACATCAATTACGCCTTCATTCTTCCCACGGCGGCGGGCGGACTTTCGGCCATGGACAACGCCCCCATGCTCCGGGCCATCATCGCCCGCGCCCACGCGCGCGGAGTCAAGGTGTGCATTTCCGTAGGCGGCTGGAACAACGGCGATGACGCCAATTTTGAGGCCATCGGCGCCAGCGCCTCGTTGCGAACCACTTTCACCCAGAACCTGATCGCCTTGGTCGATAGCTATGGCCTCGACGGCGCCGACATCGACTGGGAATATCCCGATCCGGGCCAATCGGCCGCCAATTATTCGTTGTTCATGCAGGGATTGGGGACGGCATTTAGGAATCGCTCCCGCGTCCTTTTGCTTTCGGCGGCCGTGGTCGGGAATGGAACACAAGGAGGCGGGGTTTTACAAACCGCCATCGACGCCATGGATTACGTGAACATCATGGCTTATGACGCGGGCACTCCGCATTCGCCTTACAGTTACTCCGTCAGCACCTTGGATTATTGGACCACGCGCGGGGTTCCGCAGGACAAACGGATTCTGGGACTTCCGTTCTATGGGCGCGATCCCTACGTCGCCTACAGCGATTTGGTGATCCAGGATTCACAGGCGCCTTACAAGGATCAGGTTGGGAACGTTTACTACAACGGCATCACGACCATCAAGCGGAAAACCGCCTTGGCCGCGCAACGGGGCGGCGGTATCATGATTTGGGAGTTGAGCCAGGACGCAAGCGGAAGCATCTCCTTGCTCAAGGCCATCAACGACACCTTGCAGTTCATTCCCGTGGCCTTGCCGGGAAAACCATTTACCCGCAAACATTTACCGCGCCGAAGATTCGACGCGGTAACTTTGACCGGAAGAGTAAGGGTTAAGTCTTAGGTTTCATCGCTTTGTATTTGAGCGCGGGCGATCCGGCCGCGGCCTTGGCCAGCGCCTTGTGTTCGATGATGCGCCCCGAGCCTTGCAATTCATAGGCGGTTTTGGAGGGGAAGCCCCACCATTCCACGTCGCCGGATCCCAGGATGCGCACCGAGAGCCAGGCGTTCTGATCCAGATCCAAGGTGATGTCGCCCGAGGCATACACTTCCGCGAAGGCGTCGGCGGCGAGCAGGCCGTCGGCGATGACTTCGCCCGAATTTTCCGTCCGCGCTTCCAACGCGTCGGCATAACCGATCAAATCGATCCGTCCCGAACTATGCGACACCGCAGTCAAGTTTTCCGCGGCCCCGAGATAATGAATGGAGCCGCTACCGTATGTTTCCAGTGAAAGCCGGGTCCACCAGGTCGACTGTTCAATCGAGACGTCCGCCCGTCCGTAATTCCGGAGATTCTCGATTTGCGGCACGGTCACGACCACGGAAGGAGTTCCCGTGACATGGGTGTAGCGCGACCAGTCGATGATCAGTTTTCCACCCTGCACTTCGGTGGCGAGATAGGAAGTCAAATTGCCGTCGGTGGTCACCACGGCTTCATAACGATTGCCTTCCTGAATCGACACCTGAATGTTTCCGTGGGTTTCGACGGAACTGAAATAGGCTAGGCCGCGGGTTTCCGCCACCGTCACCCCGTTACCGTAGGGAGTCGTCGATGTGGACGAGGTGGAGTCCACCTCCACCATGCAGCCGGTGAGGAAGGGGATTGTCGCTGTGATTGCCATCCATGTCTTCATGTTGCACCTCCGGGTCCGCACTTTTCGCGGACGCGAGGACTGAATACTCAAATAGCGGGCCAAACTCATGACGCTTCCGGGATGCCCGAAAAACCATGAATTCACAGGGAGATTCGGAGTGCTGTCCAAGGCGCGGACGGGTTGGGAAGCCGCTGTCCACGGGTTTTACGCGTCCGGGCATTGATAGATTTCTCCAAATGGGACGGAAATACCTGATCGAGGGCGGACGTTATCTCAAGGGCGAAATCGCCGTGCGCGGGGCCAAGAACGCGGTAACCAAGGAAATGGTGGCCGCCTTGCTCGCTTCGGGGACGACCCGGCTGCGGAATGTCCCCGCCATCGGCGACGTGGACATCACGCGCCGGGTGGTGGAGTCCCTAGGTTGTAAAATCAAACATGATCCCGAAGCCGGGATTTTGGAAATCGATTCTTCCGGGTTGTCGACCCCGGAGGTGCCGGCGGAATATTCGGGCCTGAACCGCATTCCCATTCTGTTGGCCGGTGTGCTGTTGCACCGTTTCGGTCGCGCCGTAATCCCCATGATGGGCTGATGCGATATCGGGCCGCGTCCGGTCGATTTCCACTTGGCCGGTCTTGAGACTTTGGGGGCCAAGGTGGAGTATCGCGACGGCGCCTATCATTTCCGCGCGGATCGACTTACCGGCGCCCGCATCACCTTGCCGTTTCCCAGCGTGGGGGCCACCGAGAACCTGATGATGGCCGCCGTGCTCGCGCGAGGAACCACCGAGATCCGCAACGCCGCCATCGAACCGGAAATCGCGGATCTGGCCTTGCTGCTCCAGGCCATGGGGGCGATCATTTCCCAGGAAACCGATCGCACCTGGATGATTCAGGGCGTTGATTCGTTGCGTCCCGCCGATCATTCCGTGATCAACGATCGCATCGAAGCGGCTTCGTTCGCCGTATCAGCCGTGGCGACGCGCGGCGATGTTTTCATCCGGGGCGCGGATCAATTGCATTTGCTCGCATTCCTGAACTGGTTGCGCAAGGCCGGCGGCGAATACGAGGTGAAACAGGACGGCATCCGTTTTTACGGGCGCGATTTGAAGCTAAAGCCCATCGCCGCCGAAACCGGCGTGCATCCGGGCCTCATGACCGATTGGCAGCAGCCCTTGGTCATCCTGCTCACCCAGGCCGAAGGCATGTCGGTGATCCATGAAACCGTGTACGAGAATCGCTTCGGTTACGTGGAGGCGCTGAATAGCATGGGCGCGCGCATCCAGCTTTTCGACGAATGCTTGGGCGGCAAGGATTGCCGCTTCCGCAATCTCGGCCATCGCCATTCGGCCGCCATCTGGGGACCCACCCCCTTGACCGGCGCGGAGATCGAGATCCCCGATTTGCGCGCCGGCTTCTCCTACCTCGTGGCCGCGGCGTTGGCCAAAGGACGCACCACCCTCCGCGGCGTGCGCTACATCGAGCGGGGCTACGATCGCGTGGTCGAGAAATTCCGCGCCTTGGGTTTGCCCATCGAGGTGGCGGAAGAGTGAGGGACGCGAAAACCTTCTGTTTCCTCTCCAAAAAAGGCGGCGTCGGCAAAACCACCTTCGCCGTCAATTGCGCCCACGCCCTGGCCTTTTCCGGTTTCCGCACCTTGCTGGTGGATCTCGACTCCCAATCCAATCTCACCCGGCATTTGTTGGGAAAATCCGATGGGACCTCCCCACCGGGAGAAGCCGACGTGGCCAAGGTGCTGCTCCGTCGCTGCGAAGCCGCGGACGCCCGGGTCGAATCCGGACATGAAAACCTGCACCTCATCACCGGCAGCCCCGAGCTGGACGATTTGCCCTTGCTCGATCCGC
>JBGPFT010000096.1:0-7533 GCA_041483475.1 Fibrobacteria bacterium
AAACCAAAAGCGCGCCAGCGGCGCAAGCGAAGGAGAGCCATTTCGTCGGTGCCATATCGGTCCGTCCTCCCAATGAACTCCAAAGCTCCAAAATATGGATACTTTCCGCTGATTCGCGGGATTTAACTTTCAAGCCCCACCCCCGGAACGGAGTTCCCCATGAAAATCGCGAAAATTATGACCCCTATCCTGTCCTTCCTCTCCCTGTCCATGGGGGGGGTCAAGGTCGTGGTCCGGGTGCAAAATCTGGAGGACAAAAAGCCCGCGTTGGATCAAAACCTGTTCGTGGAAAAAGACCGGCTGCGCATGGATTTGCAGGGAGCCGGAAAGGGGGAAGAGCATTCCATCCTCTATCGCAAGGATAAGGACGCGGTATACATGGTGAACCCCGCCGAGAAATCCTACATGGAGATGACCCGCGCCGACATGAAAAAGGCCGCCGATAAGATGAAACAGGCCATGGAGCAGATGCGCGCGGCCATGAAGAACATGCCGCCCCAGCAGCGCGAAATGATGGAGAAGATGATGGCGGGGCGCGGCGGCATGGGAATGACGGATTCCGCCGCCGATTTCCACATGGAATACAAAAAGGTGGGGCTGGCCAAGGTTGGCTCCTGGTCCGCCGTCGAATACGCGGGCTTCCGGGGCGGCGTCAAGAAAACCCGGGTCTATGTGGTCGAATACGGCGCGCTCGGAGTGGCGCGCGAGGACTTCGGGGTCATGAAGGAGCTGGGCGAGTTTTTCAAGAGCCTGCACATGGGTCCGCAGGCGGACTTTTACCGGGATTCGGAGACCCTCAAGGGCCTGCCCGTCCGCACCGTCGTCCTGGATGAGGCGGGGAAGGACAAGCTCCAGATGGATCTCACCGAGGTGAAGAAGGAAAGCTTCCCCGCCTCCGAGTTCGACCTTCCTTCCGGCTATGTGGGGAAGAAGATGGAAATCCCCGACCCGGGCGGCCACGGGCCGCTGCATTGATGCCTTCCGGCCGGGAACTATTGGGGCAAACCTGGCGCGCGCTTTCAGGCCGCTGGATGCCTTTGTTGGCCGTGCTTTGGGCCGCCTTCATCTGCCAGGGCGTTTTGGGCGCCTTGCCCAAGGTGGGCTGGCTGATCAGCCTTTTGCTCAGCGGCCCTTTCTACGTGGGCGTCAGCGCCTTCGTCCTCGCCCTCATGCGCGACGGCGACCGCGATTGGGAATCCCTGCTTCAGGGGTTCGAACGCCTGGGCCGCAACGCCGCCGCGTTTTTCCTGGTCTTGTTTTGGATCGTCCTCGGCACCTTGCTCCTCATCGTTCCCGGCATCTTGTGGACGCTGTCCTATTTCCAGACTTTTTTCATCCTGGCCGATCACCCCGAGCTTTCCGCCTCCGGGGCTTTGCGGCGCAGCAAGGAAATGATGCACGGGCATCGGATGGAACTGGCCGTGCTGCATGGCTGGTTATTCGGCCTCTTCCTGCTCTCGGCCTTCACCCTCTTTGTCGGCTTGATCTGGCTGATCCCCTATGGCTGCGCCTGCTCGGCCCGCTTCTACGACGCGCTGAAGAAATTGCCGGCGGTTTCCCCGGCCCCAGCGCCGACTTAGGTCACCTTGGTCATCTCGGTACGCCCTGCGGGCTACTCGATGACCGAGGCTTTGTTTTCGAGTAGCCCGCCCCAGGCAGGCGTACCGAGGTGACCGGAAGCACATCCAGTCGAACCAGAAGGTTCTAACCTCGTGGCATGCCCTACGCTTACATCTTGGAATGTGCCGATGGAACTTTTTACACGGGGAGTACATACGACTTGGCGCGAAGGTTGGTTGAGCACAACGCGGGCATCGGGGCGCGTTACACGGCCAAACGAATTCCGGTCAAGTTGGCGTATTACGAAGAATTTTCACGGATTGATCGCGCTTTCCTGCGCGAAAAACAGATTCAAAATTGGAGTCATGCGAAGAAGAAGGCTCGAATCAACGGAAATATTCCGGATCTCGAATTAATGGCTAAAAAGAATTTCAGAAAACGGAGCCCCGGAGAAAAAGCAGATACGGTCGTCGAGTAGCCCGCCGTGCCTCGGTACGCCTACGGCACTCAGCAACCGGCGGGCGTACCGAGACGACCGAGAGTTTATCCCCCCCGATACTCGCACCTGGCCGTGCACGTTTCGTGCAGCTTCACGGCGCTGAGCCCGGGCAGCTTGGGCTTGAGGCGATCCCAAATCCATTTGCAAATCACCTCCGAAGTCGGATTTTCCAATCCCGCCACCGCGTTGAGATGGCGATGATCCAGGGTTTCGCGCAGCGGCCGGCAGGCCGCCGAGATGTCGGCGAAGTCCATCACGAACCCGGTTTTCGCATCGACTTCGCCCGTCACCTCCACTTCGCAGCGGAAGCTGTGCCCGTGCAGCCGCCCGCATTTATGCCCCGGCGGCACCTGCGGCAGCACATGCGCCGATTCGAACCCGAAGGATTTGACCAGGGAGGAGATCATGGACTGGAAAAGTAAACCCAGTACGCGTTTCCCCCTTTATCTCTCCTGCTTTCCCTTGTCCCCCTCCGGGGGGTCGGGGCTAGGAAACCCCCATCGCTCTCAACCCCTGCACCAGGGCCACCGACAGCATATAAGCCGCGCCCGTGTAGGCCAAAAGTTGCAGTCCGGGCAGCTTCCAGCCCCCGGTTTCATGCCGCGACACGGCCACCGTGGCCAGGCATTGCAGCGCGATCATGAAGAAGAGGATGACGCCCAGCACCGAGGACGTGGTGAATACGCGTTCATTCGTACCCTCGAACTTCACTTCCGACATGGAGGCGAGCAATTTTTTCGTGAGCCCCTTTTGATCCGCGTCCTCGACGCGGTACATCAGTGCCATGGCGCTGACGAACACCTCGCGCGCGGCGAATCCGCAAATCATGGCCACGCCGCCGCGCCAGTCCAGGCCCATGGGGCGGGTGAGGGGTTCGATGAACCGGCCGATATCCGCGGCGTAGGAATGCGAGACGGCGACATACTCCCTACTTGTTGTCCCCAACCCCCCCGCTGGGGGCGTCAGTCTGGCAAGGGGGGCAACGGGCGTATGCGTCAGCACCCAAAGCCCCAGCGCGATGACGATGATGGTGAGACCGGCCTTGCGCACGTATTGCATCGCCTTGTGATAAGTCGAAGCCAGCACCACGCGCGGTACGGGTCGCCGCAGCGCCGGCAATTCCAGGATGAAATCCGAAAATCCTTTGTCCGGCCGGAAGCGGCTGACGGCCGTGGCCACGGCCGCGCCCAGCACCGATCCCATCAAATACAGCCCCGTCAGCGCCAGGCCTCCGATCCAGGGCTGGTCCCGCGGCGTGAGGAAGGCGAGGAGCAAAGCATACACCGGCAGCCGCGCGCTGCAACTCATGAGGGGAATGATGAAGATGGTGAGACGGCGCTCGAAGCGGTTGGGGATGGTGCGCGCCGCCATCATGGCGGGAATGGCGCAGGCGTATCCCGACAAAAGCGGCACGAAGGATTTTCCGTTGAGTCCGATCTTGGACAGCGGCTTGTCCACCAAGGCCGCGCCCCGCGCCAAGTATCCCGAATCCTCCAGCCAACCCATGGCGAAAAACAGGATGAGGATTTGCGGCAGGAACACCAGCACCGCGCCCGCGCCCCCGATCAACCCGTCGGCCAGCAGGTCGGTGATCCACGACGCCGGCAGACTATGCTTGACGCCGGCGATCAACAGTCCGAAACCCGCGTCGATGAGATTCATGAAAGGCGACGCCAGCCAGAAAATCGAGGTGAAGATGCCGAACATGGCCGCCAGGAAAATCGCCAATCCGTACACCGGATGCAAAAGCACCGCGTCCGTGAAACCGCGCGGTTCTTCCGCCGGCCCCGCGTCCTCCACCGACAGCCGCTCGATTTCGTCCAACGCCCGGTAATAATCGCGAACCTTCTCCTCGTTCACGCCGGATGCGAAAGAGGCGTAATCGGGGTACTTCACTCCCCCTTCCCCCCCGCGTGGGGGGAAGGGGGTCGGGGGGTTAGGGGGCGCCAACTTCGCCAAGGCCAGCCCCAACTCCTCGACCCCTTCCCGTTTGCGCGGATCCAGAACCGCCACCGGGCAATCCAAAAGCTGCGACAATTTTGCGGCGTTCACCCGCTTGCCCCGCGCACGCAGCAAATCCGGCATGGTCACCGCCACCGCCACGGCGAAACCCGTCTCCTGCAATTGCTTCGCCAGATACAGATGCCGCGACAACTGATTGGCGTCAGCCATCGCCACCACGAAATCGGGGCGGTTCGCCCCCGCGAACAGTGCGTCCACCGTCACCTTTTCGTCCGGGGAAGAGGGGATCAAGCTCGTCAGCCCGGGCGTGTCCATCACCCGGCAGGGGAAATCCGGCATTCGTTTCGCCGTCCCCAACGCGTACTCCACCGTGGATCCGGGATAATTCACGGTCGTGTAATGCGAGCCCGTGAGCAGATTGAACAAGGTGGTTTTGCCGGAATTCGCCGATCCCGCCAGCGCCACCCGGGGCAAGCGCTCCGGGCTTACGCCGTCACGCGTATGCACCGGGCCTCGCTTTTCCGCAGCGCGATGGAAGTCCCCCGCAGCCAATAAATCAAGGGATCGCCGAAAGGCGTGGGCATCAGCAAGGTCACCGGGCTTCCGGCCACGAAGCCCAGCTCCTGCAAATGCATTTTCAGCCTCGCATCCGCCTCGACGCCCGCCACCCGGACGCTTTCCCCGGGCCGCAATCCATCCAAGGTCATCTCCCCGTTCATCACCTGGAAGGATACCCATTCCCCGGCCCCCCGTCAAGACTTAGTCTCAATCTCGACAGAATGACACGAAAAAATGGGGTTAGGGGGCGGCATCCAACGGACTGACCGGCCTTCCCGCCAAAGTCTGCACTGCATGCGTGTACACCATGGTGGTGTTCACGTCCACATGGCCCAGCAACTCCTGCACCGTGCGGATGTCGTAGCCCATTTGCAAAAGATGCGTGGCATAGCTGTGCCGGAAGGTATGCGGAGAAATCCTTTTCGCCAGCCCCAAATCCAGCGCCGCGGCCCGCACCGCCTTTTGCACCAAGGTTTCATGCAGGTGCCATCTCCGCCATTCCCCTTCCGCCACCCGGGTCAATCGCGGGGCGGGGAACACCCATTGCCAGGGCCATTCCCGCGCAGCGTTCGGATATTTCCGCTCCAATGCTCCCGGCAGGAACACGCCCGCCGCCTCCGTCCGCAAATCCTCCACGTGCAATCGCCGGACGCTTTCCAATTGCGCGCGTAATTCCCCGTCCAGGGCCGCCGGCAGCGGCAGGCGGCGGCTCCGGGATCCCTTGGCGTGGAAAACCACCAGCAACCGCGCTTCCAAATCCAAATCCTGCACGCGCAGATTCAACGCCTCCCGCAAACGCAGCCCGCAGCCGTAGGTCAATTTCATGAACAAGTCGTACGGGTACCGCAACCCGCACAGCAAGGCCCGCACTTCGCTCTTGGACATCACCGTGGGCACGTTTTCCCGGCGCTTGGCGCGCGGCACATCCTCCATCCCCGAAAAATCTTTTTTCAGGATGCGCACGAACAAAAACAGCAGCGCGTTGAAAGCCTGGCTTTGCGTCGCGGCCGACATGTCCAGGTCCATGGCCAGATGGGTGAGAAAATCCCGCACCTCCGAGCCGCCCAATTCCCCCGGCGCCGAATTTTCGCAATGATCCCGGAACCGCCGCGCCCAATAGCGGTAAACCTTCAACGTATCCGGGGAATAATGCCGCCCGCGTATGGCCGCTTCCAATTCCGCCAGCGCCTTCGGCCAGTCGCCGGAAAAACTTTCGGGTTCGTTCATGCGGGAAATAAAATCCCGAAAATCGGCGCGCGGAGTGCGCGCGATCACACATCGGGGCGCCGGATTTCACAATTCGTCGAGCGGGCTCAGGGCCCGTATCCCCGGCCGCACGGGAACGTGGGTGTAAATCATGGTGGTCTTCACATCGGCATGCCCGAGCAATTCCTGCACGGTGCGGATATCATGGCCCATTTGGAGCAAATGCGTGGCATAGCTGTGCCGGAAAGTATGCGGCGACGCTTTTTTCCGGATGCCGGCGGCGTTCGCGGCCTTGGCGATTTCCTTTTGCACGGCGGTTTCATGCAAATGCCAGCGCCGCACCCCGTTTTCGGTGGGAGTAAGATGCCGCGCGGGAAACACCCATTGCCAGGCCCAGTCGCGCCCCGCCTGCGCATATTTGCCCTCCAGGCGATTCGGCAGGAAAGCCCCCGCCGTCCCCGCCCGCATGTCGGCCGCATGCTGCTCCTGCACGCCTTCCAAATGCCGCCGCAACGGATCCGCCAATTTGTCCGGCATGGGCAAGCTCCGGCTTTTCATCCCCTTGCCAAAATGGACTTCCACGCGCTTATTGCCGAAATCGAGGTCCCGTACGCGCAGCGCCAGCCCTTCGCCCAGCCTCAAGCCGCATCCGTACAAGAGGCGGGTAATCAGTCCGTAGGGTTCGACGAGTCGTTTCAATACTTCCGCCACTTCCTCCTTGGTCAACACGTTGGGGATGCCCCGCGGCAATTTTCCCCGGGGCGTATCCTCCAATCCCCTGTAATCCACCTTCAGAGCATGGGCAAAAAAGAACATCAGGGCGTTGAAGGCCTGGTTCTGCGTCGAGGCGGAAACGCATTGTTCCTGCGCCAGATGCGCCAAATACCTTTGCGCCAAAGCGGCATCGACTTCACCCGCCTCCCGTGGCGCGGCGAATTTCCGGAACGCATGCGCCCAATGCCGGTATGATTTCAAAGTCTTGTCGGAGTAATGCCGCAACCGGATTTGCTCGGTCAGTTTTTTAACGGCGTTTTCCCAGGTTTCCGCGTTCCCATGGTTCGCGCCGTTTTCAGCGTTCCCGTTTTTCAACGCCCATTCCCGGTACATCCGCACGGCTTCGCTGGCCCGGACGATTTGCGGTCTGCGCACGCCGCTTTGATTCAGGAAGTCGCAGTACACGCCCCAAGCCCGCGGTTCCACCGAGGACAAACCCTCGGCGCGGCAGTAATGCAAATACTCCTTCAACCAATCCACATAAAGCGAATGCTGGTATTCCCGGATACCGGGTTGTTTCCCCAGGAGTTCCCGGATTCCGGTTTCCCACGCCTCCAGCGCGAATCCACATCCGAAGGGGGCGCATGCTTCCGGCCCTAAGTTCGCCATAGCGAACAATATACTTTGCCTTCCACCTATTTTTGAGCCCCGCTGGAAATCGCAGTAAGAAAAATCCGGATGTTCGATCCACAACCCGGATCCCTTAATTTCCGGAATTAACCCGCCATCGGCTTTTCCCCCGTCCAACCCGGTTTTCACCTGAATTTTCAATGTTCCGGTACATTAAACGGAAATGGCCAGTTTCATCACATCAGGGAGCGACTCATCCGGTTGCGGCTGCCCATAAACCGGGAATTGCTATTCTATGGAAAATTCGGGGAGTTATGCGTTTGATGTTTCAGGATCAAAAAAATATTCGGAAATCGCCCCAACGTTGAAGAGATGGATCGCGGATGGATGTAGAATAAGTTGTT
>JBGPFT010000097.1:0-7525 GCA_041483475.1 Fibrobacteria bacterium
AATTGGGCGGTGGTGTTGCGGTGAAAAACGGCGCCTCCGGTGAAGGTGAGGCATTGGCCGAATTGCGCATGCTGGTAGGTGATGTTTCCATCATTGGCAGTACCGGATCGGGTCATGTAAAGACCGCAACCGGCCCCGGTTTGGGTGCTGTACAGCGCCGTGAAATTCGTGTTCAGGAGCAAAGCCACCAAGCGGTTTTTCTGATTGTCGGGCCGGGTCGCTCCGTTGTCATTTATGGCGGTGCGGAAGATGAACGGATCGCGAGGCCTGGTTTGCGCGAAAACCCCCGCAGTCAGCGCAACCAACAAGACCAGACTTTTTTTCATATGCTCTCCTTTGTCTTACGCAATCTCTTAATTCCATGCATTCGTTGAGTCCGAGATAATTGCCCATTTTCGATGGTTTCCGATAAAATAATTCTATTCGGCCTTTCCCGAAGGCGGTTTTTCGGTCAAATCTACGGGAATTTTCAGGATTTCTAAGGCAAGGGCATGAAAAAAGAAAGCAGGGACAGGACTATGGCCAAGGCCAGCGCCAGGGCGCCGATCTTGAACATTTTCCGCTGCCCCTTTTCCAAGCCTTCCTTGAAGATGAGCATGGCTTTCAGGGATTGCCCGAGCAAAATGCCGCCGATGGTGCTGAAAAAACAGACGAGACAAATCAACAGAACCATGCGGGCCTCCGGGTTGGCTGCCCCATTATAGCTTCACCGTCATCGCGAGCACAATCGCAATCATTCCGTCGACGCCGTTTCCTTTTTCTCCAACGCGCCCATCAGGGCATGCCAGGCCAAGGTGGCGCATTTGATGCGGGACGAATACTCCCGCACGCCCTGGAACAGCTTCAGCTTGCCCAAATGATTGGGCGCGGTTTCCGGGTCCATGCCGCCCGTCACCATGTCGTGGAATTCGCGGAACAAATCTCTGGCTTCGGAAATGGGTTTGCCTTTGAGCTGCGAGGTCATCAAGGATGCGCTGGCTTTGGAAATGGCGCAACCGTTGCCCTGGAAGCTGATATCCTCCAACGCTTGGCCGGCGGCATCGGTTTTGGCGAATACCGTGATATTGTCCCCGCACAATGGGTTATGGCCTTGGCAGGCAAAGGTGGCCTCGGGCATGGGTCGGAAATTCCGCGGGCTGCGGTTATGATCCAAAATCACTTGCTGATAAAGATCGTTGGGCTGCGACATCAGCGAAACATCCCCTGAACTTTCCGTATTCCCGCCGCCAAGGCGTCGAGGTCTTCCTTCGTGTTGTAGGGCCCCAGCGAAGCACGGGCCGTGGCGGGAACGCCGAAGCGATCCATGGCGGGTTGGGCGCAATGATGCCCGGCGCGGATGGCGATGCCTTCCAGGTCCAGCACAGTGCCGATATCATGAGGATGGATTCCCTCCAAAGCGAAACCGAGCACCGCCGCCTTGTCCGGAGCCGTGCCGATGATTTTAAGGCCGGGAATTTCCGCCAGCAGGCGCGTCCCGTATTCAAGCAGGGCGTGTTCATGGGCTCTAATGCGTTCCAGCCCCGTGGAATTCAGCCAATCCACGGCCGCGCCCAGGCCCACCACCTCGGCGATGGCCGGCGTTCCGGCCTCGAAGCGATGGGGCGGATCATGGAAGGTGGTTTTCTCGAACGTGACCCGGCGAATCATGTCCCCGCCGCCCTGGAAAGGGGGCATTTTCTCCAGGAGATCGTAGCGCCCGTACAAAATGCCGATACCGGTGGGGCCGAACATTTTATGGCCGGAAAAGGCGTAGAAGTCGGCACCCAGCTCCCGCACGTTGACGGGCATATGGCTGATGCCCTGCGCCCCGTCAATGACGGTGATGGCCCCGACTGCATGCGCCAGCCGGGTGATTTCCTTCACCGGGTTGATGGTGCCCAAAGCGTTGGAAACGTGGTTCACGGCCACGATTTTTGTCTTGGGGGAAAGCATTTTGCGGTATTCGTCCAGCAGCAGAACCCCGCGATCGTCGCAGGGAATAACCTTGATCACGGCTCTGGTCATATCGCGCGCGATTTGCCAGGGCACGATGTTGGCATGATGCTCGATTTGCGAAAGGATGATTTCGTCGCCGGATTTTAGAAACGCACGTCCGTAGACATAGGCCACGAGGTTCAGGCTTTCGGTGGTGCCGCGCGTGTAGATGATTTCTTTTTCCGAAGCCGCGCCGATCAAGGCGGCCACCTTCCGCCGGGTTTCCTCATAGGCCGCTGTGGCCTTTTCGCTGAGCCGGTACACGCCCCGGCGCACCGTGCCGTAATTCTCGCGATAGAATTTATCCATGGCGTCGATCACCGCGGCGGGCTTTTGCGAAGTCGCGGCCGTGTCCAAATACACCAAAGATTTTTCGTCGAAGAGACGGTTGAGCAGCGGGAAATCTTTTTTGACGTCGAGAGTCATGCCTCACCCCCCGGCCCCCTCTCCATGCTTAAAGGCATGGAGAGGGGGAGGGTTTCCAATAATCTTCCAAGCATTTCCCGATCGAATGTCCCGTTTCCTTCCAAAGCTTCCGCCAAAAAAGCCCGGGTCAAAAGCCGGTTCGAATCCGCCGCGTCCAGGCCGCGGGAGCGGAGGTAGAATTGCTGCTCCGGATCGGGCCGTCCCACGGTCGCCCCGTGGCCGCATTGCACGTCGTCGGCATGGATGAGCAGGCGCGGCTTGGCGTCGGCTCGGCCTTCCTTGGACAGCATGAGATGACGTATGACCTGCCGGGCGTCGGTTTTTTGGGCGCCGCGATCCACCGTCACCGTTCCGTCCACGCTGCTGCGGCCCGAGCCCAGCACCACGGTTTTGAAAAGCTGCCGCGATTTGCAGCCGGGCGCATGATGCCGCATCCGGATATGGCGATGGCAGCGCCGATTTCCGCCCACCACGGCGGCCCCGCGCAATTCCAAATCGGATCCGCTTCCCATCAGGTCGGCTTCGATGGCCAGGCGTTGAAAGGCGCTGCCGGTGGACGCTGAAGCGAATCGCAGCTTGGAATTATTTTCCAGGATGAAATGCAATTTCAAGGCCTGGGTTTGATCACCGGGTTCATGCGCGAAATCCAATTCGGCGCCGGGGCCTAATTTGAAAATGGCAATGCCGTTTTGAAAATCCGCTCCGTTCAGCCGCATTTTCGAGGAACTTCCCGCCCCAAGTTCAAAAAACCAGGCGGCGCACGGATTTTCGTTTTGCAGCCGTATCGGCTCGGCAGCCTTGCTCCCCGCAGGAATATTCAAGGCTAGGGGATGGGGCGCGAAGGCCATGGCCAAGGCGGCCGGAGCGTCGTTTTCCCCGGCGGCGTAGGCGATCCAATCCGGGAATTCCGTGCCGCCTGCCGCAACCGTGCGGGGTTTCACGGCTTGGGAAAGCAGCGCGTTCAAGTCGGTTACGGACGTAAAGCTGTAATCCTCGTCGCCGTTGCGGGGAAGCCCCAGGTTTTCAAAAGCCTTCCAGGCCGCATTTCTCAAGGCATAGGAAGGATCGCGAGGGATACCGGCGAAAAGCGCACGCAAGGATTCCGGAATTTCCGGGGCCAAGGCGCGCCGCATGAATTGCGCGGCATGGGGGGAAACTACGGCGGCGGTCATACGCCCACCCATTCATACCCCCGCTTTTCCACCTCCAAGGCCAAATCCGCTTGGCCGGATTTCTGGATGCGACCGCCGGAGAGGATATGCACCGCGTCGGGCCGCACATAGTCCAGCAGGCGTTGGTAATGGGTGATCAGGAGGATCGCGTTATCGGGTTTCCGCAAGGCGTTGATGCCCTTGGCCACCACCTTGAGCGCGTCCACGTCCAGGCCCGAATCGGTTTCGTCGAGAATGGCCAAGGTCGGTTCCAACACGGCCATTTGCAAAATTTCATTGCGTTTTTTCTCGCCGCCGGAAAATCCTTCGTTCACGCCGCGATCCTTGAAACGCGCGTCCACTTCCAGGAGTTTCATTTTTTCCGCCAGCGTTTTCTGGAAGTCGAAAGGGTCGAGTTCCTCCTTGCCTAATTCCTTGCGACGGGCATTGCCGGCTATGCGCAAGAACTCGGCGTTGTTCACCCCCGGAAGTTCGATGGGGTATTGGAACCCGAGGAAAACGCCCTTGCGCGCCCTTTGCTCCGGCGGCATGGCGATCAGGTTTTCACCTTGGTACAGGATTTCCCCGGCCGTGACGGCGTAATCGGGATGCCCGGCCACGGCCTTGGACAAGGTGCTTTTCCCCGATCCGTTCGGACCCATCACCGCATGCACTTCGCCGGCCCCGAGGCTCAGCGTCACGCCCTTGAGGATTTCAGTTCCGTTGAGAACGACGTGGAGATTTTTGATTTCGAGAATGGGGGTCACACCTCACCCCCCCCGGCCCCCCTCTCCATGCTTAAAGGCATAGAGAGGGGGGGAGTATGCGTCTTTTCAATTTTCTTCGTCATTTTTCTTTCCTCTTCGCTCTTTGACCTTCCCCTCTCCATGCCTTTAAGCATGGAGAGGGGCTAGGGGTGAGGTTACCCCACGCTGTTTTCCAGCTTCAACGCCAATAGCTTTTGCGCCTCCACGGCGAATTCCATCGGAAGTTGTTGGAACACCTCGCGGCAAAAGCCGTTCAGGATCATGGACACGGCCTCTTCGCGGCCTATGCCCCGGGAAGCGAAGTAAAACAACTGCTCCTCGCTGATCTTGGAGGTGGAAGCCTCATGCTCGATCACGGCCTCGTCGTTGCCCGCCTCCAAAACGGGGAAGGTATGCGCGCTGCATTCCGAACCCACCAGCATGCTGTCGCATTGTGAGAAGTTGCGGGCCCCCGTGGCGTTCCTGCCCATGCGCACCAGGCCCCGATAGGCGTTGCTGCTTTGATCGGAGGAAATGCCTTTGGAGATGATGCGCGAGCGGGTGTTCTTGCCGAGATGGATCATTTTGGTGCCGGTGTCGGCCTGCATGCGCCCGTTGGTCATGGCCACCGAATAGAATTCGCCGCTGCTGCCGTCGCCGGCCAGCACGCAGCTCGGGTATTTCCAGGTGATGGCCGAGCCGGTTTCCACCTGGGTCCAGGAGATCTTGGAGCGCTTGCCCCGGCACAGGCCGCGTTTGGTGACGAAGTTGAAGATGCCGCCTTTGCCGGTGACGGGATCGCCGGAATACCAGTTCTGCACCGTGCTGTACTTGATGTCGGCATTGTCCAGGGCCACCAATTCCACCACGGCGGCATGTAATTGGTTGGTGTCGAATTTGGGCGCCGTGCAGCCTTCGAGGTACGAAACCTGGCTGCCCTCGGAGCATACGATGAGGGTGCGCTCGAATTGGCCGCTTTCCTCGGTGTTGATGCGGAAATAGGTGGAAAGATCCATGGGGCAGCGCGTGCCCGGCGGGATGAAGACGAAGGAGCCGTCGGTGAACACGGCGGAGTTCAGGGCCGCGTAGAAATTGTCGCCGATGGGAACCACCGACCCGAGATATTCCTCGATCAGTTCCGGGTATTCGTGCACGGCCTCGCTGATGGGACAAAAAATCACTCCATGCTCCAGCAGCTTCTTCTTATGCGTGGTGGCCACGCTGACGGAGTCGAACACCGCGTCCACGGCCACGTTGGCCAGCTTTTTCTGCTCGTCCAGCGGAATGCCGAGGCGCGCGAAGGTTTTCAGGATTTCCGGATCCACCTCGTCTATTCCCGAGAGCTGCGGCTTTTGCTTGGGCTGGGCGAAATACACGATGTCCTGATAATCGATGGGCGGGTATTGGACATGGGCCCATAGCGGCTCGGACATGGTCAGCCATTTGCGATAGGCCTTGAGCCGGAATTCCAGCAGGAAAGGCGGCTCGTTTTTCTTGGCGGAGATGGCGCGGATCACGTCCTCGCTGAGGCCCTTCTTCAAAGTCTCCATTTCCACGTCGGTGGTGAAGCCGTACTGGTATGCGGTGGCGGGCGACGCGCTCATAGGGGAGGGCTCATGTATTTGAAGGTGTCCGGCGTTTCCACGGGCACGACTTGGAATCCGCCGAAAAGTTGGCGGCGCATGGCGTCCTCGATGAAGGACAAAGTGGCGCCCACCGAGGAGCCGCAGCTTCCGCAGGCCCCCTCGTATTTCACTTTGAGGCGCTTGCCTTCTTCCAACTCGATGATTTGCAAATCGCCGCCGTCCGAATTGAGGCCGGGGCGTATGTCGCGATCCAAAATTTCCTCGATGGCGATCAACTGTTCGGCCTCGCTTTTCTTCAGCCAGGCCTGATCCGCCTCGGTGAGGCTTTCATAAGCCGTCTTTTTCCCCATGCCGGGGTTTTGCGCGGCGGCTTGCTTGAGTTGCAGGGAAGCCAAAGCCAAAGCTTTTCCGGCAGGATAGGATTCTTTAGCGGTGGCCAGCAGCATGGGGAGATTGGCGAAAGAGGTTTCCGCGCCCTGTTCCGTGGCTGGAATTTTCGGTTCGTCGCGCAATAAGGTTTCGATTTCTTCGATGGTGATGTCGCAGGCGGTGTCGATTTTCATGCCCTTGACCAGCGAGGAAAGAATTTCGCCCATGGCCATGGATATGGGGCCGCCATAGGAGAAGAATTTAACGTCGTAAATGAGATCGCTTTGGGGATCCACCAGCCAATAAACCTTGATGTCCTTGTACTTGGCCGTGACCAAGGCCAAATCCTTGGCCGTGGCGTCTTCGGTGAAGAAAGCTCCGCGATGCCTGGGGTTCGCGGCCAGGCTTTCTATTTTCCGGGAAAAGGGACGGGATTCGGCGGTGGATTCCGGGGCAGGAGTCGATGAGTCTTTTGACGTATTATCGATCTCTGACATCTTGGCAACTCTCTTGTTATCCATAACTTATAAATATCTATAGAATTAGTAAACAATTATCGCATTCGGAGCAAGCATGGGTTTCCGCTCAGATCGCAAAAAATCGAGGCCATTCTAAAAAACCCCCAACTCGGGGCCTCGGTTTCGGTGTTTGGCTGGGTGCGCACCAAGCGGGAATCCAAGGCCGGGGTGGCATTGGATTTACTGGAAGCTCGCATCCGCGACGTGATTCCGTTTCCCAGGACGCCGGGCAGGGCGGGGGTTTAAGTCCCGGCCCCATTGACGCGTACGCCTTTCGGATGTATCATAGTGTGTATAAGGAGGTGTATGAGAATGCGCACCAATATCGTCCTGGACGATTCCCTGATGAAGAAGGCTTTCCGGCATGCCGGGGTGAAAACCAAGAAAGAGCTGGTGCATGTCGCCCTGGAGGAATTCGTCCGCAACCACAGCGTCAAGGACTTGCGCGACCTGCGGGGGAAAATCCGCTTTCGCCCCGGTTACGACTACAAGAAATTGAGGATGGCCCGCACCCATGGTATTGATTGATACTTCGGTCCTGTTGGGGTACTTGAAGGGTGAAGGCGGCGAGGCCGTGGAAAAATTCGAGAAAATCCTGGCGCTGGGCCTTCCTTACGGAATCAATTCCCTGGTTTACTATGAAGTGTTGCAGGGGGTTTTGTCGGAAAAAGAATTCCGCGGATTGAAGGAATACCTCGATACCCTGACTTTTTACGATTTGAAGGAGGGGAGGGATTCCTACGCGGCGGCCGCCC
>JBGPFT010000098.1:0-7457 GCA_041483475.1 Fibrobacteria bacterium
CATCCACATGGAGGAGGACGCCGGTAAGCTCATCCACGATCTTACCGTGAACGATTCCCTGTTCGACGCCAACCGCTGCGGCACGCCCCTGGTCGAAATCGTCTCCGAACCCGATTTGCGGTCTCCTCGTGAGGCCTATCTCTATCTGGAGAAGCTCAAGCAAATCCTGGAATACCTGGAGATCTGCGACGCCAACATGGAGCGCGGCAATCTTCGTTGCGATGCCAACGTTTCCTTGCGCCGCGACGAGAACGCGCCTTTCGGCAACCGGGTCGAACTCAAGAACATGAATTCCTTCCACAACATTGAAAAAGCGTTGGAAGCCGAAATCGAATTGCAGTCCATGCTTTTGGACAAAGGAAGCGCAATTCCCCGCGAAACCAAGCGTTGGGACGTGCAGAAGGGCGTTACCGTGGCCGTGCGCAGCAAGGAAGACGCGCAGGATTACCGCTATTTCCCCGAACCCGATCTGGTTCGTCTCCACGTCCCCGCCGACAAGGTGGAACGCGTCCGCGCTTTGCTTCCGGAATTACCCGAGGCGCGCCGTCGTCGCTATGCGGAAAGCTATGGGCTGCCGCCTTATGACGCCGGCGTCCTGACGCGGGAGAAGGCGGTGTCCGAATTCTTCGAGGCCGTATGCGCCGTGACCTCCGACAAAAAAGCGGCATCGAACTGGGTGATGGGCGAAGTGCTCCGCCTTTTGAAGGACGGCAACCTGGTCGTGCGCGATCTCAAATTCACGGCACGGCATCTCGGTGAAATGATCAATCTCATCCAAAGCGGCGCCATCTCGGGGAAAATCGCCAAGACTGTTTTTGAGCACATGGCCGCCGAAGGAAAATCTCCGGAGCAAATCGTGCGGGAACAAAACCTGTCCGTGATCAATGACGTCTCCGCCATCGAGGGTTTCATTCAAAAGGTCATGGTGGAAAATCCCGGCAAGGTGGGGGATTATCGCGCGGGGAAGGTCAAGCTGTACGGGTTTTTCGTGGGCCAGGTGATGAAGGCGTCCCAAGGCAAGGCCGACCCCGAGCAGGTCAACGAACTTTTGAAAAAAATGTTGGAGGCATGAGAAAGTTTCCTCACCCCCTGTCCCCCTCTCCATGCATAAAGGCATGGAGAAGGGGGGGACTTCTGGTCATTCTCATGGCCGCATTTCCCGGAGCCGATCCTCTTCCCATCCTTCCGCCTTCCCCGGCGCCGGATTCCGCAAAAGTTCAGGTTGTTTCGGGGGACACCACGAAAGGCACCATAAAAAGCACCACGAAGGATGCCATAGTCCAGGTCCGTAGCCGGGCCGATACGGTGCTGATCGTCAAACACGGTTTCAACCATCGGGAGCAAATCATCGCCGGCGGCGTGATTATGGCCTGTTTGGCCGGTATGTTGGTGGTAATGAACAATTACAATCCGAGGTGAGGTTTTCGCTCCGATTCGGTTGATTAGCGGTATATTATGGGCATGCCCGTTCGACGCATAATTGTAGCCCCCTTGCTATTGGCGTTCGTGGTCAGCGTTGGGCGGGCGCAATGGGTGCAAACCAATGGACCGCTAGGCGGGACGTCTGTCAAGTCCCTTGCTGTGAGCGGCGCATACCTCTTTGCCGGGACTAGTCAAGGCGGTGTGTTCCGCTCTTCCGACAACGGGGCCTCTTGGACCTAGTTTTCGGTTCAACATATACCTCTGTCTATTCCTTTGGCGTGAACGGTGCCAACCTCTTTGCCGGGACCGATAATGGCGGTGTGTACCGCTCTTCCGACAACGGAGCCTCCTGGACAGGATTCAATAATGGATTACCACCAAATATTACTGTCCCATCCCTTGCTGTAAGCGGCACAAACCTCTTTGCTGGGACCGATGGCCGTAGCGTTTGGAGACGACCTCTGTCCGATATGTTGATTCCCGTCACCGTCCGCTCGTCACACGAAATCCCCGCTCCATTTGGGTTTGACCGGAACCTGGGAACCCTGATCTGTCGGGGGGAGAGTATTGAGTTTTCGGTTAAGCAGCGGGCCGCAGTGAATCTCAGCGTGTACGACGCAACGGGAAAGAAAGCCTCGACCTTGGTAAACACCATGCTGGCTCCTGGGACCTACCAGGCTGCTATCAACGGTGCGTTGCCGGGAGGCCTGTATTTCCTGCGGCTTCAATCCGACGGAATCAGCCGAACCAAGCGGTTCGTGTTGGAGAAGTAAACTGTCATACTCGAAAATTTGCCGAAAACACGACAGGTTGGTAGAATAGGCATATGAACTTCAACATTGAATACGAACAAGAAGAAGATGGTCGGTGGATTGCCGAGGCCCCCCAGCTTCCTGGCGTTTTGGCCTATGGAGCTACGCGTGAAGAAGCCATGTCGAAAACCGAGGTACTCGCGCTTCGCGTCCTGGCGGATCGCTTGGAGCACAGCGAAAACAGTCCTCAGGCCATCAGCATTTCCTTTGCCGCGGCGTGAGCCGCTGGCCTTCGGCGAAGGCTTCCCGCGTTTTTGCCGCCTTGCTGCGCATCGGTTGGCAGCTTAAACGTCAATCAGGATCCCATAAAACTTTAAGCCGGGAGAATTGGCCCGACTACGTTTTCGCCTTTCATGATGGTGAAGAAATCGGTCCTCGCATGCTCTCCCGCATTGCCAAACATACCGGACTTTCCCAAGAAAACCTGTAAATCAAGTCTCAATGAGTAACCATTGCTTTTCCCCGCAGAATGGGATATATTTCACTTGTACCCACTAAGTTTGTTTCCGGTTTTTGAACCTCCGACGAGGTTTCCCACTTAGGGATCGAATTCACGGCGCGCCTAGGCGCGCGGCCCTTTGAAAACGACCCACCGACGGTTTTTCCGCTTCCCTGAGTAAGCGGTTAAGCCATCCGGCCCATTAGGCCATGATTTAGGGGATGTACACATGCAGGAAGAAAACCCTCAAGACCTCCGTCCCGAGAATGGAAACGGGCCCGTGGAGGAATTCGAACCGCCGCGCCTCGTGGAAGACGGTTACCCGGAACCCACCGAGGAAGGAGAATTTGAAGGGGAAAACGATGACGATGACGCGCCCATGGCGGATGGGGAAGGGGACGTAGCAAGGAACGGAGGGGGAAACGGCGAGGAAAGCCCCGGCGTTAATGGAAACCTGAAGAAGCCTTACGACCCCAACCGCAGAATCGAGAACCTCTCCCAGGTTTCCCACGAATCCAACGACAGCCTCCGGCGCCGGCGCAAGCGCAATCAAATCGGCCGCATCATGACCCGGATGCAACCGCATAAGCGCCGGCCGGATCGGCGCGACGGATCCTTCGACTTTTCCGGGGAATACGATCCTCGTTCCGAAACCGAGGAATACACGGGTCTCATCCAAATCGCCGAAGGGGGGCATGGCTTCATGCGCTCCGAGCGCGTGAATTTTCAGGCCCAGGACGCCGACATGATCATTCCCCGAGAAATGGTATCGCGTTTCGGGCTGCGCTCCGGGCATAAAATCCAGGCCATCGTCCGCGGCAAGCGCAACCATCGGCAGAAGGTGGTGACCCATCTCCTCGCCATCCAGGACGAGCCCGTCGAAACCTGGAAGCAGTCGCCCCTGTTCCATACCTTGACCAGCGTCAACCCTTTCGAATTTTACCAGCTTTCGACGCCAGCGGACGAGGATAAAAGCATGGTGATGCTTGAGCTTCTGTGTCCGATCGGAAAAGGACAGCGCGGCCTTATCGTGTCTCCGCCGCGGGCGGGCAAGACCATGCTGCTGGAGAAGATCGCCAACGGCATTGCGGCCAACCAGCCCGAAGCCGAAATTCTGGTGCTGCTCATCGACGAGCGGCCCGAAGAAGTGACCCACCTGACGCGGCGGGTCAAAGGCCGCATCTACGCTTCCTGCCTCGACAAACCCATTGAGGAGCATATCGCCCTGACGCAAATGGTGATCGACCTGGCCGAGCGCAGAGTGGAGCGCGGCAAGGACGTGGTGATCCTGCTCGATTCCATCACGCGCATGTCGCGGGCCTTCAACAACCAGCTCAAGTCCTCCGGTCGTACCCTGTCGGGCGGCGTGGACGCCAAGGCCCTGCAGGAACCCAAGCGGTTTTTCGGCGCCGCCCGTAAGCTGGAGGAGGGCGGTAGCCTCACCATCGTGGCCACGGCCCTGGTGCAAACGGGATCGCAAATGGACGAGGTGATTTTCCAGGAGTTCAAGGGAACCGGCAACATGGAACTGGTGCTCAACCGGCGGCTGGCGGAGAAACGCATTTACCCAGCTATCGACATCGGCATGTCGGGCACGCGACGCGAGGAACTGATCATGCCTCCGGAAGTCTTTAAGGCCGCCGTGCGCTTCCGCCGTTACCTGTCCAATCTCACCGAAATGAACCAGATGCCAGCGGCGATTCAAGCCCTCGAGAAATACCGCAATATGCAGGAATTCGTCCAAGCCTTCGTATAAGGATCGCCGCCATGAAAGTCAAATTGCGGGCCACCCCGGATTTCCGCTTCGCGGCGCAAAGCCCGGAAAACGGATATTCCTTTTCCATCGGGGCTTCCAAGTCCATCGGCGGCGACGAATCGGGGTTCCGCCCCATGCAACTGGTGCTGGCCGCCATGGGAAGCTGCGCCGGCATCGACGTCGTCAACATCCTCAAAAAATCGCGGGTGGACTTCGACACGCTTGATGTCGAGGTGGAAGGCATGCGCAAGCAAGGGACGCCTTCTCCGTTCAAAGCCATCCGGGTGGTTTTCACCGTGCGCGGTCGAAACGTCGATTTCGCCAAGGCCGACAAGGCCGTGAAACTGAGCGTGGAAAAATATTGCTCCGTGATCGCCTCGTTGGATCCGGCGATTAAGATCGAAGCGATCACTGAAGTCAAAGAGTCTTAACGCTCCTCACCCCCGACCCCTCTCCCCGCTTAAACGCGGAGAGAGGGGGGCCGTTTCTAAGCGCACATTCTTTCCAAAGATTTTCGTTGGGAAACGGAGAAGGCACCTCTTGGATCCCCCTCTCCATGCGTTTAGGCATGGAGAGGGGCTAGGGGTGAGGTTACGCCAAATATTCCGATACCAGCCATTCCTCGCGGCCGTCGTCGAAGCGCACGCGCAAATGGCCTTCGGAATTCACGTCGACGGGAAAAATCCGGGGACGATCCGCACGGTCGCGAAGATGGAAATGCTTATTCCATAAAGCTTTCGCTTTCCATTCCGTCGGCAGATTTTCAAGGGCCGGCGACGCGAGACGGGATTGGAGATCGGCGAAAAAGGATTTCGCCAAAGCCAGGCCGCAATCCGCTGCAGCACCGCCTTCGACCAAGCACGCGCTGGGGGTTCCGCCATCGGTGATGCTCGGGGCCTCGCGCACGTTGATCCCGATCCCGACGAAAAGGTGATCCGCAGTGGATTCCATGAGCGTGCCCGCGGCCTTCCTTCCCTCCCACAACAAATCATTGGGCCACTTCAACTTCAGGTTTTCGCGGTTTGCGGGCGGGAGGAAGGACGCCGCGGTTTTACGGAGCACGATCCCCATTTCCAACGGGTACAAACTTAAACGGGCGGCGGGCAGGAGCCGCCGCGGCACCGCGATGGTAAAATAGATGTTTCCTTTCGGGCTTTTCCAGGGCCGTCCTCGCGTGCCTCGGCCCCGGGTTTGCGATTCCGCCGTGATCAGCAAGAAATGGCCGATTTTTGCTTCTCGACGCGCGGCATCCATGGTGGACCCAATTTCGTCGAAATGGAGGTGGCGGGCCCGCATTTCGCGAAAAGTAACCCGCATGATGCGGTTAGCGCGAGGTTACGGGGGGGATTTGCCTATCGATGCCTGGAATCGTATACTAAGGATATGCGCCGACGATGCTCAATGCACGCCTGCGGCGTTGCCGCGCTCCTGTTTGGGGCTTGTTCCCACGGTCCTTCCGTAGTGTACAAGTTGGACAAGGATCATTTCCTCGATGATTTGACCATTTTCGTCGAAGCCGTGCAGGGCGATCACGTCGATAAGGCGATGCAATATTTGAGTCCCGCCGAGCGCTACCGTTTCGAGGCCATAGGCGGAGCGCAGGATTCCCTGGTTCACCATCGGCTCAAAGCCCTTCGCCTCAGCACTTTGGCCCGCCGACCCACCGTGAAACTGGGACCCCAGGGATTGGAAGGGATTTTCGACGAACTCCCTTCCCTCGCCGTGTTGCCGACTTCGCCCCGGGGTGACTCGGTCACTTCAACAAATATGCCCGGCGACTTGCCGTAAAAGCGGCGAACTCCTCTTCAAAATTCGGAGTGAAGCATCCGGCGCCGAGGGCGGCGCGTATCTCTTTGGCGGTCCAGAATTTCACGGCGTCGATTTCATCCGGATTCGGAATGAAAGGTCCGGAATGCCGGCATAAATAAGTCCGGATGTTTTCGGATTCCCAGGCATTGCGGATCCGGGTGGAATAAAGCAACTCCATTTCTACCAGCCGCAATCCCAGTTCTTCCTCGGCCTCCCGCCGCGCGGCTTCCTCATAACTTTGCCCGAACCCCACGTGGCCTCCCACCGACGTGTCCCATTTTCCCGGCTGGGTGTCCTTTCGTTGGGATCGTTTTTGCAACAGGAGGGTTCCGGCATCGTTCACCACCAGCACATGCGCGGCGCGGTGAATCAGGGTGGGGTTGCCATGGACCCGGCGCCGGGCGACGGGGCCGATGACGACGGAGTCGTCGTCGGAGACTTGGATGAGAAGTTCTTCGGGGTCCATACCTCACCCCCCGACCCCCTCTCCATCCTTAAACGGATGGAGAGGGGGAGAGGAAAAAAGATTGTGATTTTTCAATGATAATGAAATAGATAGAATCGGTGACCTTCCCCACTCCATGCGTTTAGGCATGGAGTGGGGCTAGGGGTGAGGCTAAATACCCACCCCGAACTTCATCACGTAATACCGATCCTCGATTTGGCCGGTATAGTATCCCGCCTCGTCGGCCCAGGTTGCGAATTCGTAATGGAACACCGAGAGCAAAGTCCCTCCCAGACCGGTGGTGAAATAACCGCCCTTGAAGCCAGCGGAAAGCCGCCCTTTGAGCAGCCAGGGGATCAGGGTTTGTTCCCATTCGGCGCCGAAATCGATTTTATTCAAGGGCTTGTAATTGCGATCGCCGTTGAGCAAATCCTCCAGGTCGCAGGCGAAGTTGATCTTGCGGGCCCAGATGCCGTTCTTCTGGAAAATCACAGGGGTCATGGCCAGGCCCACGGTAAACTTGGGTGTCACGGGTTCGTGGTTCAGAAACATTCCCAGATTCTGGATGGCGCCACCGAAGCGCAACCATCGGGTTTGTTGCCACAGCACACCCAAGTCGAGGCCGTGTCCGATGGATCCCAGATCCGCGAGATGGCGCAACTCCGCGTCCAAAGTATCCTGCAAGGCCGCATCCAATTCCTTGCGCCCCTGTTTGTCCAAATCGGTGAGCGCGACCTGGAAATTCCCCACCCGCTCGCGTTTGGCCATGCGGTA
>JBGPFT010000099.1:0-7400 GCA_041483475.1 Fibrobacteria bacterium
AGTGGCGGAGTCCATCAAAGTGCCGGATTTTTCATCGTCGAGATCGATTCTTGTCTTCTCACCCAACCCCAGCGCGCGCGCGGCCTGGTTGATCCGATCCATGCCCAACGCGAGGCCGACCTGATGAAAATACACGTCGCAGGATTGGGTAAAGGCGTCGATCAACCCCAGGGCGCCGTGGCCTTTCGGATCCCAGCATTTCCAGGATCGGTTTCCGAAGCGGTAGGCGCCGTTGCAAGCCCGAGGCATGTGATCCTGAAGGCGGATTCGGCCCGATTCCAAGGCGGTCACGCTGACCACGCCCTTGAAAGTCGAACCGGGTTCATACCCGCCGGCAATGGCGCGATTGTTCAAGGGAAGAGTGGAGTCCAGGGCCAGCAGCGCCCATTCCCGATTGCGCCGATCGCGACTCAAGGAGAAAATGTTCCCGTCCATGCGGGGGGAGGAAGCCATCACCAGCACTTCGCCGTTGCGGGGATCCAGCGCCACGACGGCTCCCCGCACCGTGTCCGACAAAAGCGATTCGGCGTAGCATTGCAAGGCTATGTCCAGCGTGACCCGCACGTTCTTCCCGGGCACGGGCGCGATCTGCGGCATTTCCCGGATGATCTCCACTTCCTTGCCGAAGGCGTTCACCTTCACGTAGCGGATGCCGTCCCGTCCCCGAACGTAGTCTTCGTAGCGCCGCTCCAGGCCCGTGCGGCCGATGCGACCGCCGCGCGCGTAGGGAGTTTCCCCGGCGGCGGGCTTGAAGGCCGCGATCTCGTCCTCCTTCACCTCGTCCATGTATCCGAGCACATGTCCGGCCGAGGCGCCGAACGGATAGGAGCGCCGGGATTCCACCAAAGCGACGACCCCGGGCAGATCGGACTGGTGCTCCTCCACCAGCGCCACGGCGTCGAAGGAGGCGTCCTCCAGGATCACCAGGGGCTGGAATTTTCGCCAGCGCGCGCGTTCCAGGCTCCAAGCCACCAGTTGTGAATCGAACAGCGCCTTGCCCCTCGCATCGCGAAAACGGACCAGGTTCCGCAGCACTAAAGCCCGATCCGTCAATTGCGGCGGCAGGATGGCGATCTGGTAAGAAGGCCGGTTGCGGGCGATGACCACGCCGTTCCGATCGTAAATCAGTCCGCGCGCAGCCTTGACCACCTGCAAGCGCATGCTGTTCTGGGTGGAAAGCATCTCATGGTAGGAGCCCCTGACGAGTTGGAGATAAAAAAGGCGCAGCGCCAGGGCGCCGGCGGAGGCGATGAAAAAAAACAGGAGCATGCGCGCGGCCGAGGTCCGGTAATGAAGATCATCCAGGCGATTCGACAGCGGCGCGGCCATGCTTCCCTTCAGCCGTCCTTGGGTCTGACGCCGGCGGCGTAGTAAAACGCCAGCCCGCCCAAAACCAAAGTGTAGAGGGCGGAAGGCAGGGATTGCCTCAGCCAAGCGCTCCAGAACATAGAGCCGCGGATCCCCGCCGCCAGGTAGAAAATCAGATCATGCGCCGCGAAGGCGGCGCCCAACAAAAGCACGCGCGTGGCCGGCATGATCTTCACGATCCGTTCCTCGAAAAATCCCAGTCCGTAACCGATCAGGCTCTTGGCGAGGACATTGGCCCCCAACGCTTCGACGGCGTACACGTCCTGCACCAACCCCAAGGCCATCCCCCCATAAAGCCCGGCGATGGACCCGCGGCGCAGGGCCAGGACGGTCAGGGCGATCAAGGTGAGATCCGGACGAACCGGGCCGAAAGCGATCCAGCGCACCAGGGTTTGCTGGAGCAGCAAGGCCCCGGCCAGCATTCCTCCTTCGGCCAGGAAGCGTTTCCACGGATTCATGGGGCCACCTCCCCGCCGGAAATGGACCAACGATCCTCCTTGATCAGGACGAAAGCCTCTTCGACCGTGGCCAATTCCTGGAAGGGGCGCACCCGGAAGGAGCGCAATACGTCGCCGCTCTGTTCCTCGGTTTCCGAAACTTCCTCCTCACACACTCCGATGCGCAATCCGGCCGGGAAAACTCCGCCCGCTCCCGCCGTGATCAAGGTGTCCCCGGGATGGACGTCGGCCCCGGCGGGAAATCGCGCCATCAACCGATAGAGCCGGTAGGATTCCAGGATGCCCCGGACCCGGCTGCGATCGTCCTGGGCCGAGACCTTGAAGGCGGGATCGCCAAGCAGTTGGATCACGCTGTGCCCCCGGAAGCATTTGGCGGTTTTCCCCATCACCCCCAGCGCCGTCACCACGGGCATGTTCACCTTCACCGAGTCCACCGTGCCCAGATCGATGACCCAGGTCGACTGCAGGCGGCCCGCGTTCTGGGAAATGACCCGGCCCGGTTTCAGGCGGAGGGCCGATTCGGAGCGAAAGCGCTCCATGCCCGCGAGCCGGGGCGTTTGCCGCAATTCCTGCCGCAACAGGTCGTTCTCGATTCGCAGGGAGGCGTTGCGGCCCTTGAGTTGATCGTTTTCACGATAAACGCGGACGGTGACATCCAGGCGCGAAATCACCGACTGCAGGGGATAAAAAAAAGTGCTGATCATCACCTCGTGAAACACCACCCGCTCCGATCCGTTCATGGAGATCAGCATCCCGGAAAAAATCAGGCAAAGGAGGAAGGAAAAAATTCCGTGCCAGACCGCCAGCGCTTTTTGAATCCACGCGAGGAAGTTCACCGCGTCCCCCCTGCCCCGGGGTTTTTCAGCGTTTGGAGTCCATGAGAACCTTGTAGTACTTGTCCATGTTCTCGAGGATGCGGGCCGTTCCCTTGCACACGCACACCATGGGATCGTCGATCACGTTCACGGGCAGGTTGGTTTCCTGGCGAAGCAATTCGTCGAGGCCCCGGAGCTGGGAACCGCCGCCGGTCATGACGATGCCCTTGTCCATGAGATCCGCGGAAAGTTCGGGAGGGGTTTGTTCCAATGCGCGCTTCACGGCATCCACGATGGCGTTCACCGGCTCGGTCAGGGCTTCGCGGATTTCGGCGGAGGTGATCTTGAGGGTATGGGGAACGCCCGCGACCAGATCGCGTCCCTTCACCTCCATCTCCAACTCCCGCTCCAGCGGATACGCGGAGCCGATTTGAATTTTGATCTTCTCGGCCATCCCCTCGCCCACCAGGAGGTTGTAATTCTTCTTCAGGTAGCTGATGATGGCCTCGTCCATCTCGTCGCCGCCCACGCGCACCGACGTGTCGCAGACGATTCCGTAAAGCGCGATCACGGCGATTTCGGAAGTGCCGCCGCCGATGTCGATGATCATGTTGCCGCTGGGGTCCTCCACCGGGATCCCCATGCCGATGGCCGCGGCCATCGGCTCGGCGACCAGGTGCACCTCGCTGGCCCCGGCCTTATGCGCCGCGTCGAGTACGGCGCGCTTCTCCACCTCGGTGATCCCCGAGGGAACGCCGATGACGATGTGGGGGCGCAGGAAAAACAGCGGGTGCTTCTGGGCGATCTTGATCATCCGCGTGAGCAGGCTTTCCACCAATTGAAAATCGGCGATGACGCCGTCCTTCATGGGCCGCACCGCGATGATTTCGCCGGGAGTGCGGCCCAGCATGCGCTTGGCTTCGGTGCCGATGGCCAGCACCCGGTTCGTCCGGCGTTCCACCGCCACCACCGACGGCTCGTTGATCACGATACCCCGCCCGCTGACATGCACCAAAGTATTGGCGGTTCCGAGATCGATGCCGATATTGCTGGAAAGGAAGCCGAACACTACTTTCCCTCGCTTTCTGCGTGAAAGCTAGGAAAAGTCAGGGTTTTTCCGATTGTTTGACCCGGATGGAGTCGGGAACCGCGCCTCCCGGGTAGCGGGGAGGAAAGTGGCGCAAAACGACTTCATAACGCTCCCATAAGCGCGCCGAGCGCCGATAGCGGTATTTACGGATCTGGCAAAGATCCAGCCCTGGGTCCAGGTAAAAGAAGGCCAGGGCGGCGTAAGCCTGGAACACGATGGCCGTATCCCCGTGGAACTCCTGATATTCGTCCACCACGAAAAACGGCTGGGGCAATAGAGCCTCCCTGCGGGCTTTCTCGGAAAGTTCGCCCAGGATGACTTCCAGATCCGATTGGCCGATTTCCCGAAGCTTTTTCCGAATCTCCCCGGGGGGGGATCCGCAACCCGCCAGGAGAAGAAAGGCCGACACCCCCAGCCGGACCTTTCCGCTCGCAAGCATGGAACGCCGCCGCTCAGAAAGAATACGTTGCCGAAATGCGGGAAATAACGTGATGATGAGGCCCGGAGAGCAGGTTGCCGAAGGTATAGGGCAGATCTTCGGCCAGGGTGGCGTCCACCTTGAGTTTCTCCTCCACGTTCACTCCGATACCGAAACCCACCTGATCGCCCGAGGTCATGTCACCGGTCGGGTTGGTGTAGATGTAGGAGTAGTTGCCCAGAGTCCCGCGCTCCTCGTCAAAAACGATTTCCTTGCGTCCGCCCACGCGCAACACCAGCCAGTCCCACCAGATATTGCGCTCGATGCCGAAACCCACCGAAATACCGCGCCGCGTCCTGTCGTCGCTGGCTGTGGAATTCGAATTGAAAGCGTAAGTGCCGTCGTTCTGGTTCCGGGTGATACCATCGGTCTTCCACTCATCCCAAAGGCCTTGCAGGCCGATCCAGAAAAAACCCCGATCCAGGGACACGTTGGCTCCTAATCCGAAATGGAAAAGTTGGATTTCCTTTCCCGGCACTCCGATGCGGCTGTAATTCAAGATGGGTACGATCTCCCCGTTGATGATCTCCAAGGTGGAAAAGGCCCGTGCCTTCACGAAGAACGACCACTCCGCATCCACGCTGTCCGGACCGTATGCCGTTTGGGCCGCCCCCAGGGACAGTTCCGCGTCCACGTTTTTCCCCAAAGGCCAGTTCACCCCCACGTCACCCCGAAAAAGGGAAAGCCGGATGTTCGCGTTCGCGGAATCGATGCGTCCGTCGACCAGGTTGGCGCCCTGCTGCACGGCCGCATAGACGTGGCTGCCCAGCATTCCCCCGCTGCCCAAAGTCATCCCCAGGAATCCGTCGAAATTGGTGGCGGGTTTCGGAATCACCCACCCATCCGCCGAATCCGGAAGCACGGGAAGAATTTCGTCGTCCAGGCGGTTGAACGCGCCTCCGATGGAATATTGGGGATAGAGATTTCCTTTTCCCTTGCGCCGGGAGGGGGAATAGCTGAAAATCCCCCCAAACCAACTGTTGTCCGGATCGCGGTTGACGGGTCGGAGAACCGCGCTGCCGGTGTCGTTCCCAGGTTGAGCGCGATAGGTGCCCAACTCGCCGATCAGGAAATTCGGGAAAATATTCATGTTGGCGGGGTTGTCGAAAATGCTGACGTCGTCCATGAAGAACTCCGCCTTTTTCCCCATCGACTCCACGCGCGAAAACGTCGCATGAGCCGGGACGCCCCCCAGCGCGGCCAATACCGCCGCACACCCCATCAACCGCATCCAGTCGCCCATTGCCAACCTCAGGATTTTCCGGAAATCTAGCAAGGATCCGGATCCCGCCCAATTTTCGCAAGATCGGCGGAGGACAGGAAAAAACCCGCGCCTGCGGCGCGGGTTCCTACGCAAGTAAATGATGGGGGAATTTATTCCGAGAACGTGAACGGAACCGTCACGTTGTCATTGGCCCGACCTTTTACCGGCTCGAAATGCCAGGACTTCACCTTGTCGCGGACTTCCTGGTCGAATTCCACCACCCCGGTGGTGGTGGATATGATCGATAACTCGATGATCGAACCGCTGGGGGCGATGGTGAACTTCAATGTCACCTTGCCTTTGAACCCGGGATTCAACTTCAGGTACTTGTTATAGGTGTGGCGCAGGCCCGGGGTGTGCTGCCGGATCACCCGCAGAATGGATTCCGTCGAACGCTGGCCGCTTTCCTGGCCCATGTCGATATCGGAGGAAGAAGGTGCCTTGAGTCCACCCTTGGCCTGCAGGTTGAGCCCACCGCTGCCATCGCCGCCCCAAAGACCTCCCAGCAAATCATCCACGCCGCCGGAACCGCCCACGGCATAGCCCTCGTTCCAACCGCCGTCCACCTTGCCGCGACGGCCGCCCAGTCGCGTGTTGCCGGTTTTGGTTAGGCCGGAAACGCTGGCCAGAACCTTGTCGAGATCCTTGGTGATTGTTTTTCCGAACAGTTTGTAAGCCGAAAGTGACGACATGGTGGAGCGCGATGTAATCATCTTCAATGCCGCCTGGGTGGCGTGGGCATTGGGCGTTCCCCGTCCACGCGGCTTGCCGCCGGCTCCGCGGCGTTTCTTGGGAGGACTTTTCTTCTTCTCCTCCTCTTTCTTCTTCTTTTCCTTTTCCTTCTCGAGTTTTTCGAGGTCCTCAGTTTTCAACGTCACCTTGGCCGTGTCTTCCTTTTGCTCAGTATAGGTCAAGGTGCCGGGAATGATCACATTCACCGTCAGGGTATACGAAACCAGCGCGGCGCCCAGGAGCAGGAATACCCCCAGGAAACGGAACAGGCGCGCGTCGGATTCGACCTCGAACTTTTCGATGAAGGGATCTTTCTTTCCCTTGGGAAGTTTGGGCGACGCGTTCGGGTTCGCCATGCTACCCCTCCTCGTTCTTCCGCGTCACCGCGAACTTGATGTTGTTATAGCCAGCATACCCGCAGGTGGCCATGATTTTGGTCACGATGTCGTAAGGCATGTTCTTGTCGAACTGCACCACCACCTTGCCCGTGGTCTCCTTGATGATCCCCAGCATCTCCGCCTTCTTCTCCTCCTCGCGCTTCTTGGTCAGCACCTCAAGGATGGGGGCCACAATCAGGCTGTCCTGCTTGCGGACCTTGTCGGTATCGACGAGGGGAACGCCGTCCACGTTGATCATGTGCTGGTCGCCGATGATGGCCAGGGACACTTCGGTGGGCGATTTCGCCCGCGCCGACATGGGCAGCACCAGGTTGTCCGCCGAGGTCATCAGGTTGCCCTCAGCGGAAATGGTGCGCAAAAGGAATACCAACACGATGACGAAAATGTCGATGAGCGAAGTGATAATCAGCCCCGCCTCTCCTTGACGCTTGATTCTGCGTTTCATCAGGTCTCCCCTCCGATGAGCGACAGCGCCACGCGATCGTAACCCGCGGCCTTGCATGCGTCCATCATCTGGATGACTTTGTCGTAAATCACGTCCTCATCGGCGAGGATGACGATATCGTCCACGTCGGGTGGTTCCGGATCCCGTTGCTGATAAAGCTTGTGAACCTGCTCCAGCATCTTGGCGGCCTCGTAATAGGCGCTGAGCTTGGTGCGCTTGGAAAAGCGGCGCGTGATCTCGTCCATTTTGTGGTAGGTTTCGCCCCCCACGGTCCGATACAAGGCACCTGCGGGCGGAATGTCGTCGTACCACTTGCCCGAAGTGTCCATCATGGGATCGCCTTCATGGTTCA
>JBGPFT010000100.1:0-7296 GCA_041483475.1 Fibrobacteria bacterium
CTCACGGGCTGTTTCACTCCGTCTCTTTCCTACGATGGAAAGCGGCTGGCCTTTTCCCTGTTTGAGGAGGGCGGTTGGGACGTTTATCTCATGAAGGATCCGCTCGACAAGGTTCGGGCTGATGAATTACCGAAAACCCGATTCATACGCAGCCGCGAGGACAGTACGGTGGGTTTCTTCCGCCCTCCCAATTGGGCCAACCTGAGCAGCTACAAACCGGATACGGGCAAAAAAGATACGGCGAAAAAGGATTCGACCCGGAAAGCAGTCAAGACAGACACATCGGGAAAGGTCGCGGCTGGGAAAGTCGATTCTTCCGTTACAGCGATTGCTACGGTCGCTAAAGCCAAAGACACTGCAACCGCCAAGGCTAAGGTGCCCTCACCTTTCCTTGCTGATAGTGCGCGGTACAAGGATTCGCTAGGCCGGTTCGTCACGCATCCGTATCAACCCGTATGGAGCCTGGACGCTTTCAACGCGGCTTTGGGCGTCGACAACTATTACGGCGCCAACGGGCTGGCCTATATCACCCTGAGCGATCTCATGGGAGATCAGTCCCTTTCCTTCGCCTTGTCGATGAACGGCAATTTTGAGAACACCAACGGCTTCGCGGAGTACAGTTTCCTGCCCTACAAGCCCGATTTCACCGTCATGGGTTTTCACGAGGCGCAACAGACGGGTACCGCCATCATAAAGGACAGCACCATCTTCCTGGGCAATGCCACCGATCGCCAATACGGCGGCGGGATGGGGATGCGCTACCCGTTTTCCACCTTCGCTCGCGTGGAGGCCGAGGCGCTGATGCGCTTCACGCGGCGCACGACGGACCGCCTCGATTCCACGGGCGCCGTCGACTCCACCTCGTCCACCGAGATCAACGCCTTCCTGCCCTCCTTGGCCTGGGTGTTCGACAATTCACAATGGGGAATCGTCGGCCCCGTGGCGGGCAGCCGCATGCTGGCGCTGGCCCAGATCCTTCCCCCCGTGTTCCAGAAGGACTTCTCCTATCTCAAGGTGGACGTCGATCTCCGCTCCTATTGGGAGATCTTCAAACGGTACACCTTCGCGGTGCGGGTTTCGGCAGGGGCGTCCGAAGCCTTGGGCGGGTACGCCAATCCCCACAAGTTCGTGGTGGGGGGGGAATCCTACACCTTCAATCCCCATTGGAACGACGGCAACCTTCCCAAATCCCTGGCCGAGTATTATTTCTCGGATTTGGATTTCCCCTTGCGCGGCTACGATTTCTACGAGTTCAGCGGCAATCGGAAATTCCTTTCCAATTTCGAATTCCGCTTCCCCTTCCTGCGCGAATTCACCGTGGTATGGCCCCTGCCTTTCAGCATCCGCAACATGATGGGCAACCTTTTCGTCGATTGGGGGGGGGCCTGGTCCCACGGCGATCCGTTCGAGCAAATGGGCATGGGTTTGGGTTGGGGTCTGCGGCTCAACCTCGGCATTTTCGTGCTCAAGTACACCTACGCGGAATCCGTGCAGGGCATGGCCCACCGTTTCCTGACCTCGCGCGAATATTGGTCGCTGGGTGCGGAGTTCTGACCCGGAGACCGCATGAAGCTTTCGGATCGATTCACAGAAAAAAGCGTCGTCGTAAATTCCCAAAAGACGTCCAAGCAGGAGGTCTTGGCGGAAATGGTGGGCGTCTTATGCGACGCCTGCGGCTTGGAGAACCGGACCGGCATTCTGGATGCGGTACTCGAAAGGGAAGGCAAGATGTCCACCGGCATCGGCTGCGGTCTCGCCGTGCCGCATGCCAAGATTCCCGGGGTGGGGGAAATGTGCATCGCCGCCTGCTCCGTTCTGCGCGGGCTTGATTTCGGCGCCATCGACAAGCAGCCTGTGTACCTGCTTTTCCTGATCGTTTCCCCGGCCAACACCACGGGGCCCCATATCCGCGCCTTGTCCGCCATCTCGCGCATCCTGTCCGACGCCGACATCCGCAAAAGCCTGATCCAGGCGCAAACCCCCGCGGAGTTCTACGCGAACCTGAAAATCGGCGAGGCGAAATACATTTAGACTTTTATCTTTGGAAAAGACATGAAGCCCAAGGCACTGCTGTACTGCTCCGTTTGGCCCGAGGACGTGGGAGCCCGATCCATCGACAATCAGTTGGTGGAATTGCAAACCTATTGCCTCAATCACGGGCTGGAAGTGGAGGGAGTGGAGGAGGACGCCGAACCGTCTCCCGCCGGCGCCTTGCGCCCCGGGCTTTTGAGCGTGCTGCGCCGAACCGACGGGGAAGGCATACGCCACATGGTGCTATGGGAACCAGGCCAGCTCGGGCGCAGCGCCTGGGAAGCGTTGATCTGGCTGCGCCAACTGGTGCGCCGGGAAAAGCTCACCGTCCACGTCGCCGCCTGGAACTTCTCCTCGGCCGACGCGGAATTCGCGCGCACCTTGGCCCATGCCGAAGCCTTCCTGCGCCTCGACCAACGCTGGCAGCGCAACGCGGAGCAAAGCGGGTTGCGGGAGACGCTGCGCCGCCGCCCGGTGTGGAAGCGGATGTTCACGCTTTTGTGCGACGAGCGTTACGCCGAGGCGTTGATCCAGGCATTGTTCGACGTCAAGGGTGCCATCCGCCTCACCGAGCAGGAAAACCAGGCGGTTCATAGCGGATACGATCATCTGCAGATGTTCCGCGCCGTGGGTTTCCGCATCAAGGGCGAAGACACGGACAATACGCGCCTGGTGGCCGACGTGCTGTCCCGCCATTGGGACGCGGTGAAACCGAAGCTCGGGGCCGATTTATGCCGCGAGGTCGAGAGCTCCGAAACCGGCGCTTTCCTGTAAACCTCACCCCTGGCCCCTCTCCATGCGTTTAGGCATGGAGAGGGGGTTGGGGGGTGAGGTTGTGTTACTATTCTCCTCCCTCGGAGGAAACCGTTTTGGCCAAGGAATCACAGAAAACCCTGATCATCGCCGAAAAACCCAGCGTGGCCCAGGATCTGATCAAGGCCTTGCCGGGGAAATTCGAGAAACACGACGCGTTTTGGGAAAGCGACCATTATCTGGTCTCCTTCGCCCTCGGTCACCTCGTATCCCTGGCCACGCCCAAGGACATGGGCGACCAATATAAAGGCTGGTCGCTGGCCAGCCTCCCCATCATTCCCGAAACCTTCGCCATCAAGGCGTTGCCCCGGACCAAGACGCAGCTTTCCACCTTGGCGAAGCTGATCCGGCGCAAGGACGTAAGCGAGATCATCAACGCCTGCGACGCAGGCCGCGAGGGTGAACTCATTTTCCACTACATCCTGCAATACGTTTCCGAGCAGAAGCCGGTGAAGACCGTCGTCAAGCGCCTGTGGCTGCAAAGCATGACCAAGACGGCCATGGAAGAGGGGTTCCGGCATTTGCGCGCCGGCGAGGAGATGCGCAACCTGGCCCAGGCCGCCCAATGCCGGTCCGAGGCCGATTGGCTGGTGGGCATCAACGGATCCCGCGCTTTGACCGGCTACAAATCGCAGTACGGGGGATTTTTCCTCACTCCTTGCGGCCGGGTGCAAACGCCCACGCTTTCCATCATGGTGCGCCGGGAGGACGAGCGCAATCGCTTCGTCCCCCGTGAATATTTCGAAGTGCATGCAGATTTTTCCCTGGCCGGGGGCGCGAGTTACGCGGGGCGCTGGTTCGATCCCGATTTCGAAAAGCGCCCCAGCGACGAGGTCGGGAAGCCCGAGCGGATCCGGGACGGGGCGCGGGCGAACGCCATCGCGGAAAAGTGCCGGGGCCAGATCGCCGAGGTGGCGGAAACTCAAAAGCCTTCTCTGCAAAGTTCCCCGCCCCTGTATGATCTCACCGCCCTGCAGCGCGAGTCGAACGGGCGCTTCGGCTTCAGCGCCAAGACCACCTTGTCCATCGCCCAGGCCCTGTATGAACGGCACAAGGTCCTCACCTATCCCCGCACCGACAGCCGCCATCTTCCCGACGATTACCTGTCCGTGGCCAAAGGCCTGATGAAATCCCTGCGCGGAGGGGAATTCGGCGCTTTCGCCGCCGAAGCTATGGAGCAGGGGTATGTGCGGCCCGACAAGCGCATCTTCGACGGCTCCAAGGTTTCCGATCATTTCGCCATCATCCCCACCCAGGTGATCCCCGAGGGCCTCAGCGACGCGGAGCGGAAGATCTATCAGGCTGTGACGCAGCGCTTTCTGGCGGTGTTTTTTCCGCCCGCGCGCTTTCTCCAGACCAGCCGGATTTCCGTGGTGGAGGGCGAAAATTTCCGCACCGAAGGCAAGGTATTGGAGATTCCGGGGTGGAAGGCCATTTATGGCGTGGATCCAAGCGAAGAGGCGGCCTTGCCGGCTTTGATCCCCGGAAAACCGGTGACGGCGTCCCGAGTCGACGTGCGCCGCGATCAAACCAATCCCCCGCCGCGCTTCACCGAATCCACCTTGCTTTCCTTCATGGAAAGCGCGGGTAAGTTCGTCGAGGACGAGGAATTGCGCGCGGCCATGAAGGAGCGGGGCCTGGGAACTCCGGCCACGCGGGCCGCCATTATCGAGGGCCTTATCGACGACAAATACATAGTGCGCGAGGGCAAGGAATTGATTCCCACCGCCAAAAGCATCGATTTGTTCCGCCTGCTGGCCGCCATGAACATCGAGGAATTGACCTCGCCCGAACTGACCGGCGAGTGGGAATTCAAGCTCAACCGCATCGAGAAGGGCCAATTCACGCGCGCGGCCTTCATGGGGGAAATCCAGGATTTGACCCGCAGGATGGTCCGCAGCATCAAGGCCTACGACGAGGAAAAGGATCGCAAGCCGGCCGGTTTCGCCAATCCGTTGGACGGAAAGCCGATGCAGGAAACCCCGACGCGCTGGGAGTCCGAGGACGGGAAGGTGATGATCCGGAAAGTGCTGGGCGGGCGCCAGATGTCCGAGGCCGAAGTCGTGGAGCTGCTGCAAAAGCGGAGATTGGGTCCCCTGCAGGGTTTTCGTAGCAAACAGGGCCGACCGTTTTCGGCGGCGATACGGCTCACGGATGCGAACAAGGTCGAGTTCGTGTTCGAGGACTCCGCCTCCGGGGAAAAACCCGAGATCGTCAACCCGGAACCCCTGGGAAAATCTCCCGTGGACGGAACCCCGGTGTTCGAGACTTTGGCTTCGTATATCTCCGAAAGCGCCATCAACGGCGACTCCAAACTGGGGTTTCGCCTGGGCAAGGTGATTTTGGGAAAAAGCCTGGATCGGGAAAACGTGGCGAAAATGTTGGCGGGGGAGAAAACCTCATTGCTTCAGGGGTTTCAGTCTTCCAAGACCCGTCGCTTTTTCGATGCCTATCTCAAGGTATCGCCGCAGGGGAAGCTGCAATTCGAATTTCCGCCGCGCGAATTCAAAGGGCGCGGTCGTTTCGGCAAGGCCAAAAAAGCCGAAGCCGACGCTTAACTGGACTGCGATTTCCTTTCGGCGATCGCCGATTTTTATCCCCGATAAAAGCGACAAAAACGTTATTCTTTGTACATGAGTTCCATGCGCAGATGTTTGGGTATGGCCGCGGCGATGGGATTCGCCGTTACCGCAGGCATATCCCAGCCCACCAGCGCCACCAAGGCCGATTCGGGTTGGGTTGCGCTTTTCAACGGCGTGAATTTCAATGGGTTCTACATCTTTTCGTCGGTGGCTCCGCAAGTGACCACCAATCTCACCACCCAGACCATTTACCAGTTAGACAGCGGCAGGATTCATAGCCCGAGGCTAGCGGGCGAATTTCATCTCATCACCACCCGGGAATATTCCTTTTACAAGGTGCGTCTCGATTATCGCTGGGGACCTATCACCGGAGGAAACCCGGCACCTTCCCAAAACGCGGGCATGGTTATCCACATCGACAATACCTCCGCCTTGTCGGGCGCCGTGCCCGTCGGCACCTTGCGGCCCAAATCCATCGAAGTGCAAATGCTGAGGCCGACCAACCAACCCTTCACGCTTTGGTCCTCAACGCAATTGGGCCCCTATATCAATACCACGGTGCAGACGGGAACCCCGAACTATTTGCCGGCGGGTTCCGGCGGGGTCCCCTGGACCAATGATCCCTGGGGTTCGCGAACCATTTTCACCACGGTGGCGGACCCGGAATACGCGGTGGGCCAATGGAATCACGGTGAGGCCGACGTTTACGGCGCCGACAGCGGTTCCTTTTTCCTGAACGGGGTGCTTCGGACCCGAGGCTGGACTTTTCAAGTCCGGGTGAACATCGCCAATCCCACGCCCCGGGTCGCCTATGGCAAGGGCGGGATCGGCATTCAGCAGGAAGACAATGAAATCTGGTACCGGAATTACGAAATCATGGAGCTGGATTCCGTCACGTTGATCCCCATCAACGCGCGGCGCGGCTGCACTTCCCGAACCGCGGCGAATTACGATCCCCGCGCCGTGGTGGATAACGCGTCCTGTTCGGCGACGGCCATCCGCCTCGTTCCGGGTTTAAAATCTGCCCAGGCGTCGCCCAAAGGCGCGAGTGCTTATAACGTGCAGGGACGGCATTTGCGTCCTCACTCCCGCCGATATTTTTCCAAATAATCCAACGCCTTGCGGAATTCCTCCGGCGGGGGAGAGGTGAATTCCATCGCCCTGCCATCGCAGGGATGGGTGAACGCCAGGCGCTCGGCGTGGAGCGCCTGCGAGGATAGGCTCTTGAGCAGCCCCGCCGCCGGAGTTTGATGCAGCGGCGGCAACCGCGACAGGATTTCCTCGCCGCCCCCGTAAAGCGGATCGCCGGCGATGGGAAAACCGGCATGGGAAAAATGCACGCGGATTTGATGCGTGCGCCCCGTTTCCAGCCTGACTTCGGCGTGGGTGGCGAATTGGAACCAGCCCAGCGCCCGATAATGGGTGACGGCGGGTTTTCCATCCTCCCGCACGGAGCGCCGCAGCGGATCCCGGAGATGGCGGCCTAAGGCCCAGGAAAAAGATCCTTCCTCAGCCGATAATTCCCGCCAGCAAATCGCCCGGTAGGTGCGATGGATTCTGCGCTCGGCCAATTGCTGGGACAAGGCGGCATGGGTGGTGTTGTCGCGCGCCACGAGTAAAAGGCCGCTGGTGTCGCGATCCAGGCGATGCACGATGCCCGGCCTATCCGATCCTCCCAGATCCGAGAGTCCGCCGCGGGCGGAGAAGCGGTGGGCCAAAGCGTTGGCCATGGTGCCGGAGCGCACGCCGTGGCCCGGATGGACGACCATGCCCTTGGGCTTGTCGACCACGGCCAGGAAGGCGTCCTCATGGACGATGGCAAGCGGAATATCCTGGGGTTCCAGATGGGCGGATTCCGCTTCGGCGGGGA
>JBGPFT010000101.1:0-7293 GCA_041483475.1 Fibrobacteria bacterium
CGTCCAGGAAGTGGAGGCGGGCAACACCTCGCTCACCCTCACCGGCACGAATCTCACCGGATACACCGAAAACCACAAGGGCCTGTTCGGCCTCAAGACGCGCCTGAAGTTCGGAAATCTGGAGATGACCGCCATCGCCTCACAGGAAGGCGGCTCGCAGGAGCGGCAAAAGCTGGGCGCGGGCACCGAGGCCCGAGAGTTCTCGGTGGAGGACAAGGCCATCGACTTCTACCGGCATTTCTGGCTGAAACTCTCGGACCGCGCCGACTACGCGAAGCCCGCGAATTGGGAGGGGGGATTCAACAAGTACGTACAAAACGAGCGCGGCAAACGCGGCACCGTCGAGGTATTCCAACTCCTGCAAAGCGGCGACCCGGTCGTGCGCGGCGATTCGGCCACGGCCTGCGCCCACGATGAAGCGGGCGCCCGCACCGGCATCTGCGAAACCGGCCACTGGAAACAGCTCAACAAGGGAACGGATTTTTCCTATGACGAGGACCTGCGCATGCTCAGCGTACCGGGCGGGCACAGCGAGATCACCTTGGCCGCGCGTTGGCTGAAGGACTTTCTGGCGATCACCGGCCAACCGTTCCACACCCAGCTCATCCTGCTGTATTCCAAGAACCACAAGAATGACCCGTTGCTCGACAGCCTCATGTGGCGCAATGTCTATTCCATCACGCGCGTCGCGCCCGCGGATCGCGACAATTTCCGCCTGAACGTGCTCGACAACGAGAGCCGCGATCGCGCGCCCGGAGACAGTATTTCCTATGTGCGCCGCCTGGGCCTGGAAAAACGGGATCAGCGCGGCCGGCTGGACATCGACAACGCCCTGATCTTCAAGCTCGAGGACGGCACCCTCATCCTGCCGTGCCTCACCAACTCCTTGGCGGGCGGCGACTCCGGCAATTGCCTGCAGCCGATGCGGCGCGTGCGGCCCGAGGTCAAGCTCTACAGCGTCACCGCGGAGGAGGTGCAGAACGGACCCAGCGCGAGCAAGTTCATCGCCTTCGGGCGGCAGCGCAAGAGCACCTTCGACGTGCGCGAGAACTCCTTCGCGGCCAGCGGGCAGCAATGCTTCGATATCGAGCCCAGCACCGAGCGGCTGGTTCTGAACGGATCCACGGTGCTGCAAAAGGGCCTTGACTACGAGGTGGTGTACGAGAGCGGTCAAATCACCTTGACCTCGGCGCGCGCACGCGACCCCAACGCCGATCTCGACATCAGCTACGAATGCAACCCTCCCTTCCAAATCCAGGACAAGGTGCTTCTGGGCACGCGCCTGGAGTACAAACTCGACGGCATCTCCGATCAAAGCCTGCTCGGGGCCACCGCCCTGTGGAAAAGCCAGACCACCACCGAAAAGCAGCCCGAGCTGGGCCACGAGCCTTTCAACCAATTGCTCTTGGGGTTCAACGCCCGGTTGGCGGGCGAGCCCAAATGGATGACGCGCTTCGCCAATCTCTTTCCCCTGGTGCGCACCGAAGCGCCGTCGAAGGCGAATTTCGAATTCGAAGTCGCGCAAAGCCTGTACAACCCCAACACCAAGACCGACGCTTATATCGACAATTTCGACTTCAGCCAGAACGTGACTTCCATGCCCATGACCTTGTTCAGTTCCCCCACCAGCGGCACATTCAATTGGACCAAGGCTTCGCCGCCGGCATTGGGGAATGACGGCCAACCCGACGAAACCCTGGATTACCGCCATCAGGGGCAACTTAACTGGCATAGCAGTTTCAGGGAGCAGTATTTCCAGATCTACGGGAACACCGGCAACAGCTACACCAACAGCCGGGAGCAGGACCTGCTCAAGCTTTCCTTCATTCCCAACGACAACCTGGAGGGGAATTCCTGGGGCGGGGTGATGCACGGCTTCACCCAGGGCTTCACCAACCAAAGCCGCAAACGCGTCCTGGAAATCGTGGTGCAGCCCCGCGGGGGAACCTTGTACGCCGACCTGGGCCATGTTTCCGAGGATATGAGCGTCGTAGGAACGGGCCTTCCCTACGGCAACCCGGATGGCAGGCCCAACGGAAGGTTGGAATCGGAAGTGGACGTGAACAGCGGAGTTTACGTGAATCACAACGACTGCGGCCTCGACGGGGTGTGCGACGCGAAAGGCGAAACCGGGGGATATTGGGAATGCAAACCCACCTGCTACTTCGTTCCGGTCTCCCAGGGCGCGCGGGACCCGAACCGGGACGACTACGCGGATCCCACCTCCGGGGCCACGGAAGAACCCTACACCGTCGATGGCACCGAAGGGAATAACCTCACGTCGCAGGGTTACGGCTTCGATACCGAGGATTTGGATCGCTCCGGAACCCTCGACACCTTGAACCGCTACCTGCGCTATGCCCTGCCCCTGGATTCGGCCTGCACCTTGCATTTCTATTGCGAGGAACTGAGGAACGGTTGGCGCAAATACCAGATTCCGCTGTACGGCGGGGGCAAGAAAATCGACCCGAGCAATACCGAAACCGAGCAAAGCATTCTGGCCAACGTGAAGATGCTGCGGCTGTGGATCGGTGGTCTGCCCCCGCGCGTGGCCGGGACCGAGCTTTTGCAGGCGCGGGTGAACCTGGTGGGCAACGCCTGGGAGGAAGGCGACCGCAACACGCAGTACGAGATCGACGCCAATCGCTTCGGCAGCGGCGACCGGGGCGACTCCAATTTCATCCGCGTGCCGCCGGCGGTGCGCGACAGCAACCGCCTGCGCGTGGACGTGGTAAACCGCCAGGAAGAGCGGGGTTATTACCAATCGCCGGCCACCCCGCATGAATACGACACCCGCACCGACGAACCCCTGCCCGAGCGGGCGCTGGTGCTGCATTACGAAAACCTGCATCCCGGCGAGGCCGTGCATGCCACCCGCATTATGGCCGGAGACCCCAAGGATCTCACCCAATACGACCGGCTGGGATTGGAAATCCATCCCGACTCCAATTGGGTGCGCAGCGCAGCCGGCTTCCGGCCCGGACAGAACCGGGTCAGCCTGGGACTGCGGCTGGGACGCGATCAGGGGAACCGCGACTCGCGCGACTACTACGAAATCAAGCTGCACATGGACGACACCCTACAGGTCCCTGGCCCCAATCAAAGCGATCTTTGGAACCGAAACTCCTTCGTCGTGCGCCTGTCGGATCTCACCGCCCTCAAGAACGATCCGCTGTATCGCGCCTACAACGGACGGCTCGTCAGCCGCCCTCTATGGCATGAGGGACGCCGGGATTCCTCCGTAGTCATCTCGGTGACCGGCGATCCCAACCTGGCCCGCGTGGACTGGATGAGCCTGGTGATCTACGTGGACTCCGGCGCCGTGGAAAAGCAGGCGGGCGAGATCTGGGTGAACGATCTGCGCCTGGAAGGCGTGGATCGCTCCACCGGCATGGCCCTGCGCAGCCAGATCCAGCTCGACTTCGCCGATTTCATCAACGTGTCGGGAGACCTGCAGTACACCAACGGCAACTTCAACACCCTGACCCAGGCGAAAACCACGCCCGCCAACTCGGCTTCCAAGGTCGATTACAACGCCAATCTTTCCCTGTACGCGAACAAGTTCCTGCCGGACGACTGGGCGGTAAGCCTCCCCGTCACTTTGCAGGTGCGCGGCGCCCTCGATCGCCCCTTCACCCGCCCCTACTCGGATCTGGGACTGGGGGGCACGGGGCTGCTCGACATCACCCGCGATCTCCTGGACGGGAAACTTTCCTCCATCCACGATCCGGCGGACAGCCTGCGCGACATCGAGAACCGCTACGCCCGCGTCTATCAAAGCGCGCTGTCCGAGCAGCGGTTCTCCCTGAGCTACAAGAAGGAGATGCGGACCCAGAACTTCCTGAAGCGCGCGCTGTTCGAGCGGCCGGATTTCGAATACCGCTACGCCGGCAGCGAACACTCCGAGTTCTACAAGGAATCCGACACCCGCGATTACAAATTCAAGCTGCGCTACAACCTGTCGCCGTCCCCGAACCGATCCTATAAGCCTTTCGGTTTCTCCGAGAAGTGGAAGTACATGCCCGGCGCGATTTCCGGCCTGGCGCTGACGCCTCTGCCCGACAAGTTCAACCTGATCCTGGCCGATTACTCCTTCGTGCGCGAGTTCACCCTGAACAAGCCGCGCAACGAATTCGAGCCGGCCCAGATCCTCCCCGCCCAGTACAACGTGGATCTGGCCCACGGCCTCGACCTGGAATGGAGGCCGATCAGTTTCTTCAACTTCGGGTATCGTCTCGACGTGAACCGCGATTTGGATCAGGATCATCAATGCTTCGAGCTGGAGGCGTTTTTCGACCCCGATCCGCGGCATTGCCAAGGGCTGTTCGCCAAGGATTTGATCTTCGACTGGGATCAATCGAACGGGAAGGAGAGCTACGTACAAAGGCGATCGGCCACCGACTCCTCCGTCATCGACACCACGCACCTGGGCCGGAGATACGGCATTTTGGCCCGCGAGCGCAACCGGTCCCAGAGCTTTCACGGCGATTTGAACCTGAGCCCGCTTTCCTGGCTCACCTTGGGCGGGGGATTCAACTCCGGTTATCGGCATACCTGGGCCAATCCCCAAACCGGACTTTTCGGCGCGGGCGTGGTGAAGCCGGCCCATTTCGAGGCCAACGCCGATCATGAGGTGCGCCTGACCTCGGGCGTCAATTTCACCTCCCTGTTCGGGGGCCTGGCCGGCGTCAAGGGACTTTCGTTTTTCGACGCCGCCAAGAAAAAACTCGAGGATTACCGGGTGCGCAATTTTGACGTGACTTACACCGTGTCGAACAAATACAACGGCGAAACCTTCACCTATGATTATTTGCGGAAACACGGCCTCGGCTTCGGCGATCTTTTCGCCTACCAGTTAGGGTTCGTCTACGAACCGCGGACACTGGGAACGCTGTTCGAGGGCGAGCCGGACCCGCGCTTTTTCGATTATCTCTCGGAGCCCGACCCCAATTTAAGCCAAACCTCCATGAACCATCTGGTCAACCGCTCGCTGGACCTCGGCAGCGGATTCAGCCTGCCGATGCTCGGGCTCAACCTGAGCGGCAATCTCAAGTACTCGAAGCAATACACCTTGTACCGGTACTTCCAGCCTTCCGATACCACGGTGACCTGGCCGGAATGCACGGTGACCGGGAGCTTCGACGACTTTGCCGCCAAGGTTCCCGGACTGCGCCGCGGACTGCGCTCCATCACGGCCTCCAGCACCTACAACTTCCGGCAAGAGACCCGGCGCGGCCTCTTCTCGGCCACGCCCGACGTGGACAAGATCACGCATCAGATGAATCCGCTGCTCCGCATCGCGGCCACCACCAACAGCGACATGCGCGCCGACGTGTCGTTCACCGGGGCCTATGAGCGCGAAATCCAACACGGCAAGGACGGCGGCCTGGATCTGCGCCAGCCGCTCACCTACCTCGGCTCCGCCCAGCCGCTGGTCCCCGCCTACCACCCGGATCCCGCCAAGGATTCCCCCAAGAAAACCTATTCGGCGGGAGTGGAGCCCACCTTGTCCTGGGATGTGGAAACCCAGAAGGGCATCCAGTTCTGGCGCTACTACGTCAAGCTGAAGAACAATCTGCGCCTCACCTTGAACGGCTCCCTCAATTATTCCGTGTCCGAAATCGAGCAGGGCGGAATCACCCACAAGGACAAGGACCAGCTCAGCGGCATGGTCAAGCCCGAGGCCGACTACAATTTCACCAACAACGTCGACGCCAAGTTCTGGGCCCAGTACAAATACGATCAATATTTCAACACCCCCAAGGACGAATACGTGCATTTCATGGAAATCCACGGGGAGTTTACGATGAGGTTTTGACCTCACCTCCTCACCCCCGGCCCCTCTCCCCGCTTAAAGGCGGAGAGAGGGGGGCCGTTCCCCGTTTTGTGTTCTTTCCGAGCGAAGCATTTTAAAGAAATAGGGTACAGACCAAATTGCTCCCCCTCTCCATTCCTTTAACGAATGGAGAGGGGGTCGGGGGGTGAGGTTACTTCTCCAACACAACCCTCTTCGTCCGACTCGCTGTCCCGGCCTGCAACCGCAGGAAATACAATCCCCCGGAAAGCCCGGCGGCGTCGAAAACGGGTTGATAAGTTCCCGGAACCAGCACGTCGTTCACCAAGGTCGCGGCTTTCTTTCCCATTGCGTCGTACACGATGAGATTGACGGCGGTCCGTTGCTTAACCGAAAACTCGATTCGCGCCCCAGGATGGATCAGGCTGCCCAGGTTTTGGCCAAAGCCGATAGGAAATTCACGGGGTGAATGGGGTGAATGAATAGCGTCGGGAACCAGCATGTCGGAGAGCGGGCGTCTCCAAACGCCGTCAAAAGTCCCGGCAAATAAATCCGCATTGTTGGCAGCAAGGGAAAAAACACGGGAGGTTGTAAATCCATAATTGACTTGTATCCAAGATGTTCCACTGTCAGAGGATCTGAACACTCCGCCACCATTGGTTCCGGCAAACAAAATGGAGCCGGTGACAGCGAGTGAAGTGACTAGGGTATTCGTTAAACCATTATTGACACGGGTCCAAGAAGTACCACTGTCGACTGAAAGGAACACGCTGGTACCATTGGTCCCGGCAAACAAATTGGAACCGAGTATTGCCAAAGAATAGGGCTCGTAAGTCGTCAACCCTATATAGACTCGAGTCCAGGTTGTCCCCCTGTCAAATGACCGGTACACGGACCCGTAAGAACTACCCGCGTAGAGCGTGGTACCGCTTACCGCAAAGGAAAGCGGGGATGTGGGTGCGCCGGATACTCCTGCCCAAGAAGTTCCATTGTCAGAGCTTTGATCCATGCCGTTGCCGGCGGTCCCTGCGAAGAGGCTTGACCCGCACACAGCAAGGGCGATAACCGTCCTTGGTTTCACACGGTTCCATGCGGCGCCGTTGTTGGTGGAACGGAACACGCCGCCGGAGTCGGTGCCGTTTTCATAGGTGCCGGCGAAAAGATTGTCTCCGTTCAGGAGGCGGGAATGGATAGTCGTATTTGTCAATCCATTATTGACCTGAACCCAGGAGTCACCCTGGTTGTATGAGTGATACACCCCATCCCCCAGAGTCCCTGCAAAAAGATTGGAGTCGCTAACTGCAAGGGAGAGGACAACTTTACCTTGCGTACCATCCTCTTGCACCCATTGCCCCCACCCCAAGCCCACGACGACCGCCGAAAACGAAAATCCCACCCACACGCCGCGCAACAACGTCATGACCGTAATATACCCCCGATAAACCGGGGCGAAACGCGGAAATTCAGGAGTGTGCGGACGGATCGCTGGCGTCCCTCCA
>JBGPFT010000102.1:0-7265 GCA_041483475.1 Fibrobacteria bacterium
GTCGCCTGCTGCGCTTGGTCCCTTTCGAATTGGATCTCCGCGATGGACGGGCCTTTGTCAGCCGGTGGCATTTCATTTGGTTGGAATGCGGCCGAGCCGAGGTGGCCGGGTCCTAAGCTGGTTGTTCCGGGCAGACTCTTTTTTGAACCTGCGGACCTATGTGATCCATGAGCGGGAGCCCGGGATTTTTTTTCTGGAGTACCCTGTAAGTTACGTTCGCTGGACGGTGAGGAGTGGTTCCCGATTTGGCCTCCACCCAAGCGGCCGATGGCGAGGCGGGCCTTTTCCAATCCGGGATGAGGCTCCACTCCGTGGCGGCGTAGCATGCGCTCGCTGCGGTCGAAGTGATCCAAGGCTTCGCGTTTGCGGCCCAAGGCGGTCAAGGCCTCGACGATGGCGATATGCGGCTTGGAATCGAAAGGATCCTGCTGCACCCAAATATGCGCCAGGCGAATCTTGGCTTCCGGAGAAGCGGCATGTCTCCGCAGCAATTCCTCGAAAACCACGGAGCGTGCCTGGGCCAGGGATTTTTCCTCGGAGGCCTTCCAACTTTCGAATCGGAAGGCGTCGGCGATCTCCAAATCGGCCAGGAAGGATCCGGCGAAACGCGTCACGGCGTTTTCCAAGGCCTCGGTTTCCGCCTCGGCGACGCGACCGGCCAGGTTTTGCATGGTCTTCCTGTCGATTTCACAGGAGCCGGGTTCAATCCAAACCGTTTCGCCTTCCGTGGCCAAACGGGAAACCCCTCCGGCGTCGAGCACCGGCCGCAACCGGGACAGGCACCAGCGCAGGGCGGCGCGCGGTTCCGGGGTGTTTTCCCAAAGCAGCTCGCAAAGATTGGCGCGGTGCAAAGGCTTGGAAGCGCAAGCCAGATAGGCCAGCAGCGCCCGCGACTGGCGTGAAGGCGGAAGCGCCAGCGACTCATCCGCGAGCCAGGCGCGCAAGCCTCCGAAGGTCTGGATCCGAACCACGGATGGAATCGTATAATCTCCTTCGCTCTTGCAAAGCTAGTTTTGCGGGGCTTTAAACCCATTATTAAAGGATGAACACATGGCGGCGACTGCGGATATCGGCCTCATAGGCCTGGCGGTGATGGGGGAAAACCTCGTGCTCAACATGGAAAGCCGCGGGTATACGGTGGCGGTGTACAACCGCACCGTGGCCAAGGTGGAGGAACTGATCGCGGGACGGGGGAAAGGCAAAAAATTGGTGGGAACCCGATCCATCCCCGAATTCGTGTCCGCGCTCAAAACGCCCCGCAAGATGATGTGCATGGTCAAGGCCGGCAGGCCCGTGGACGATTTGATCGAACAATTGATCCCGCATTTGGATCCCGGCGACATCATCATCGACGGCGGTAACAGCTTCTTTCCCGACACCGTCCGCCGCACCCGGGATTTGGAGGCCAAGGGTTTCCGCTTCCTGGGCGTGGGCGTTTCCGGCGGCGAGGAAGGCGCGCTCAAGGGACCTTCCATTATGCCGGGCGGATCGGCCTCGGCCTGGCCCGAGGTGAAACCGATTTTCCAGGCCATCGCCGCCAAGGTGGGTCCGAACCGGGACATTCCCTGTTGCGAATGGGTGGGCGCCGACGGCGCGGGCCATTACGTGAAGATGGTGCACAACGGCATCGAATACGGGGACATGCAGCTCATCTGCGAGGCGTATTCCATGATGAAGCATTTGCTGAACATGGCCCCGCCGGAAATGGCGGAGGTGTTCGCAAAATGGAACGAAGGCCCGCTCAATTCCTATCTCATCGAAATCACCCGCGACATCCTGCGCAAAAAGGATCCGGAAACCGGGAAATGGACAGTGGACGTCATCCTCGACAAGGCCGGGCAAAAGGGAACGGGCAAATGGACTTCGCAGAACGCCCTCGATCTCGGCGTCCCCATCCCGGTGATGATGGAAGCCGTGGTGGCGCGCAGCCTTTCGGCCCTCAAGGATGAGCGCGTCGCCGCCGCCCGCCATATCGCCGCCCCGGCCTTGCATCCGCCCCGCGACCGGGCCAAGTTCCTGGCCGCCGTCCACGATGCCCTCTTCGCCTCCAAGATCATGTCCTATGCCCAGGGTTTCCAGCTTTTGCGCGCCGCGGCCCGCGAGTACAAATGGGATTTGAACTGCGGCTCCATCGCCTATCTGTGGCGGGGCGGTTGCATCATCCGCGCGCAATTCCTGGAGGAGATCAAAAAAGCCTTCGACGCCGATCCCGGTTTGCAAAACCTAATCCTGGCCCCGTATTTCCGCGACGTGGTGAAGAACGGCGAGTCGAATTGGCGTTGGGTGGCATCCGAGGCATTGCTGTCCGGCATCGCCGCTCCGGCCTTCACCTCGGCTTTGGCCTATTACGACGGCTACCGCAGCGCCGACCTTCCGGCCAACCTGTTGCAGGCGCAACGCGATTATTTCGGGGCGCATACCTACGAGCGCGTCGACAAGCCCGGCGTGTTCCACACCGAGTGGCTCGCCACGAGCGGAGTCGAGGGGCTGGAGGGGTAGGCATGGCGACGGATCCCATCCGGCCTTGGTTGGACGCGGATCAAATCCGTTTCCCGCCCCGTACCGAGTCGGAAAAAGCGCAGTTGGAGATCTACCGCTCCATGTCGCCTGCCCAACGCCTGGAACAAGCTTTCCGGCTGCGCGAATTAGCGTGGTCGCTCAAGAAGGCCGGCCTCAGGACACAGCACCCGGATTGGTCCGAAGAAGAGTTCGAAAACCAGGTCCGCCAGGTCTTTCTCCGTGCAAGCGCCTGAACTTATCCGGCTTTTTGTCGGCCCACTAGAGACGGCGGATTTTCCATACATGATTACGGGATCCGTGGCCACCACGCTTTTCGGCGAGCCACGTTTGACGAACGACGTCGATCTCGTGGTCGCCATCCGCAAGGAACAGGCGGAAACCTTCGCCAAGCTGTTCAATCTCCCTGGATTCTATTGTCCTCCTGTCGAAGTGATCGCGGCCGAGGTTTCCCGCCTTTCCCATGCCCATTTCAACCTGATGCATTCTTCCTCGGGTTACAAGGCGGATATATACCCCTTGACGGATTCTTTTCAGCGTTGGGGATGGGAGAGGCGCAAACGCGTCCAGTTGGCCGATGACTTCGCGGTTTGGGTGGCCCCGTTGGAATATGTCATCGTCATGAAATTGACGTATTATGCCGAAGGTGGTTCCCAAAAGCATTTATCCGACATTCGCGGCGTCCTCGATTTGCGCGGGAAGGATATCGACCGCGATCTCATACGCACCCATGCCCAAACCCTGGGGCTGGGCGCAATGTGGAAAAAGTTTGAGGGCTAAAAGGAATTAAGGCGAAAACCGCACCCGGAACAATCCCGATCTCACGTTGGCGGGAATTTCTCTGGCGGTCTCGGAGCCCGCGCGCTTCGCCGACCAAAGCAGTCGGCCTTGCAAGCTGAATACTTCCGCGCTGTACATTCCCTCGGGCCAGAACAGCCGGTCGGACAGGGAGGCGTGGAATTCGGTGCGGGGTTTTTGCGCGTGGAATACCGGAGTCGAAGGCCGGCAAGTGCCTGTGTACTCGATACGGGAAATGCGGGTAGTGCCGCTCGAAGCAAAGAAGCCGGCGGAATAATGCGCGATGTATAGGGCCCCCTCAGGCCCCATTTTCATGTCGATGACGCCAAAGGATCCGGAGGGCCGGAACACCGTGAGATCGCCGGGGATTTCCTGCAAATCCGTCAAGGTCGTACCGGTGCCGTTTACGGTGGCCACGAAGATCCTGTTTCGGGAGGACTCCGCGATAATCCATTTGCCGTCAAGATGCGGGGGAAATTTCACCGTGGAGGCCGAGGCCCCATTGTAATGGTAAATGGGTCCGGTGGTGGCTGCGGTGCCGCCGGTGGTACCGAATGGCGCCAACAGCCCGGTGTTCAACGATCCCTGCTTGGATTCGGGAATGATGCAGGGAATGGCGCGAGGAAGGTGGAGGACGCCGGTGTTGTTGGGGGAATTGTTGAACACGGAGTCCGGATTTTGCGGGGGCAACGTGTAGCCGTTGGTCCCGTTCCACATGTTGTAACCCCGGTTGGGTCCGACGAAATAAGGCCAGCCGTTGAAGCTCGGGCGCGTGTTCAGGTTGAATTCGTCATTTCCCGCGGGCCCGCGAGTGGCATCGAAGCTGCCGGCGTCGGGGCCGACAACGCCCGTAGTAACCCATCCATTCGTCTTGTCGACGGAAATGCTGTAGGGATTGCGATCGCCGAAGCTGTAGATTTCCGGCAGAATTTTGGTCGTGTCCTGCCCCGCCAGCCACGCGGCATTTCCCAAGGTGAAGAACACGCTGCGCATGTTTCCTGCGGGGATGCTGTAGCCCAAGGCTGAATTGTCGGGATGAATGCGCAAGGTCTTGCCGCGCCAATCCATGGTATTGGCCGCGCGGGCCTGGTTGTCCTGGGTGGCTCGATCCTTGTTGTCCCCGTTGGCGCCAAACAGAGTCGATACCATTGGGCCAAAACCATCGGAATTCTCCGCGTTGTTCCCCGTGGTGACATAAAGGTTGTCTTGGGCGTCCCAGTCCATGGCGCCTCCTTGATGGCAGCATATCCCGGGGGTCCAGGGCATGCGGAGGAGCTTCTTCTCGCTGGTCACGTCGAAAGTCCAGTTGGCCTGCACGGTGAAGCGCGACAACACCATTGTGTCCACGCCTCTCGCGGTGGCCGAAGTACGGGGCATATAGTACACGTAGGCCCAACGGTTTGTCGCGAAGTTCGGATGCAAGGTGGCGAAACGAAGGCCTAATTCCGCATTGCCGTTTTGGCCCGTGGCCACTCCCGCAGCGACGTTGAGAGTTAGCACCGTAGTGACGGTGTTGTTCGACGGGTCGAACATCTTCACTCTACCGATGCCGGTTTGCGCCCCGCTGTTGCCGATGTTGATCCGTTCCGCCCAAAACACCTTGCCATCCGAATGAACGTACATGCCGACAGGCTCAATCATGTTGGCATCGACGGCGAGGGGAGTGAGTCCGTTCACCGGACTGGTGCGCCCCACCAGCACCACTTCCCGGAAATCGGTGGCGGCAAGGTCAGTACATCCAGCATAACTGAAGGCTGCGTATGATTTACCCGTTCCCAACGCTGCAGATAAAATTGCCACGGCCAAACCAAGTTTCGGATTAAGCCACGAAAATCGGTCGATCATAAGCATCTCCTTTTTCCCCCGTCTAAATGGTATGATTAAACGGACATTTGAAGTTGTAATATTGCCAGAATCAAGCCGAAATTTTACCCGATTTACGTCTAGTTTACTCCTCGATCCGGCTTACCCCGACACTAAGCATATTATCGATCAATCGGGTTTTTCCATAATAAACGGCAACTGCCATCACCGCGGGCTGATCGATTTTGGATATCGGTTCCAGCCGGATTTGCGACACGATTTCGACGTAATCGATGCGCGTGGGTTTGGAGGCTTCGATTTCGCCGCGAATCAGGCTCTTGAGGATTTCCGCATCCCGTTCCCCATTTCCATAAGCCCCGCTTGCCCGCGTTAGCCCGCGGTACAGGGACGAGGCCCGCTGTTTTTCGTCATCGCTCAAATAGGCGTTGCGCGAGGAAAGCGCCAAACCCGAGGGCTCGCGCACCGTGTCCACCAATATCATTTCGAGATCGAGGGAGAGATCGACGACCATTTTCTTCAGGATCAACGCCTGCTGAATGTCTTTTTTTCCGAAATAGGCGCGCTGCGGCCGCACGAGATGGGAGAGTTTCAGCACCACCATGCACACTCCCCGGAAATGCCCCGGCCGCGAAGCCCCGCAAAGATGGCGATCCAAACCCGAAACTTCGCAATGGGTGGCATGATCCGCAGCGTAGAAATCCGCGGCTTCGGGGGCGAAGAGAATGTCCACGCCCGCTTGTTCGAGCAGCGCGCGATCGTGTTCAAAGGGGCGGGGATAGCGCGCGAGATCTTCCCCCGGGCCGAATTGCAGCGGGTTCACGAAGATGGATGCGACGGTGAAATCGTTGCCCCGCTTGCATTCCTCCACCAGCTTCATATGCCCCGCGTGCAAGGCCCCCATGGTGGGGACGAAGCCGACGGTTTTTCCGGACGGGATTGCCGCGCGCCAAGCGCGGAGTTCGGCGAGGGAACGAAGGACGTTCAATGTCTTTCCCCCGGAGAAAAGTACGTGACCCCCTCCGGCGTTTTCAGGATCTGATCGAAAAGCAGGTTCAAGTCGTCGGGGTTGCGCACGAAGTCGAGATGGTTGGTGTTCACGATCAGCAAGGGCGAGGCGTCGTAATAGTGGAAATGGGAGTTATAAGCCTGGTTCAAGGCCTCGATATAGCCTTCCTCGATGTCGCGTTCGTAATCGCGATCGCGTTGGCGGATGCGGTTCATCAGGGTTTTCGTGTCGGCCTGGAGATAAACCACGTAATCGGGCTTGGGCAATTCGCGCTCGAGCAAATTGGCGAGGCGCTGGTACAGCGTCATCTCGTTCTCGTCCAGGTTCACCGTGGCGAAAATCTTGTCCTTGGCGAACATGTAATCGCTGACCACCTGGGGGCGGAAGAGATCTTGTTGGTGAAAATGCTCTTGGATTTGCCGGTAGCGCGAAAGCAGGAAGAACACCTGGGTTTGGAAGGCGAAGCGATTGCGGTCGCGGTAGAAGTCGGCGAGGAAGGGGTTGCTCTCGAATTCCTCGAACAGCGGCAGGCAGCCGGCGCGGTCGCACAGGAGCTTGACCAAGGTGGTCTTGCCCGCGCTCAGGACGCCTTCCACCGCCACGTAGCGCAGGCGATCCGGCAAGGTCGCCGATCCATGGGGCAAAAGCCGGTACTCGCGTATTTCCATCGGGCCTTCGGCCTCGCGCAGTTTTTGCAACAGGCGGCTTACCGGATCCCGGAAACCGGGCAGGACGAGACCGGGATCGATTTCCGCCAGGGGCGCCAGCACGAATTGGCGCTGCGCGATGCCGGGGTGGGGGAGCACCAGATCCTCCTGGCGCAGAATTTCCCGGTCATAGGAGAGGATATCGATGTCGATTTCGCGCGGGGCCCAATGACCGCGGGGAACGCGCCCCAGACGTTTTTCCGTTTCGCGGCAATAATCCAGAAGTTGATGGGGATTCAGCACGGTGGACATGCGCAGGCACAGGTTCAGGTATTTGTCCTGATCCCACGGGCCCACCGGCGGAGTCTCGTAAATCTTGGAGGCGGTGAGCGGTCCCTCGGCCCGGTCGCGCAGGGCTTCCAGGGCCTTTCGCAGGGTGGCCGCGCGGTCGCCCATGTTGCTGCCCAAAGCCA
>JBGPFT010000103.1:0-7234 GCA_041483475.1 Fibrobacteria bacterium
CAAACAAAGGGGGAGGGTTATTCCGAGGACGGTGAGGCCGAGGGTGCGGGAAAAGGCGATGACGCTGACCTTGGTGGCGTCGCGCGGGAAAAAGTGGATGCGGATTTTGGGGTCCATGATCGTCCGCGCGGAGGGGGAACGGAAGCGTGCGGCGTCAGCGGGGCCGCTTGTTCTCGGCCAGCCTGGCTTCGAGGTCGGTTATTTCCTTCTTATGCCGCGCGATTTCGGCCTTGAGTTCGGTCACGCCCGGGCGATGGGCGAGGACGGCGATGGCGTCCTCCAGCAAGGCGGCGTCGGCTTCTTTGCCCAGCTCGGTATAAGCCCGCAAAAGTTTGCGACGTTCGGCCATCAAATCGAGATGGAGCTTGCCGGTGCGGGCGGCCTCCTCGATTTTGCTCGCCGACGTCTGCGCACCCGACAATACCCTGGATTTCAGACGCTCAAGGAATTTGTAATCCATACAGCCTCCGCTGCGGGCGCGACCGACCCATGGCGTTGGGTTAATCTAGTAAGTCATTTAGTATCTTCAGGTTTTTCTCTCCACGATGCCATTCACGAACTCCATTTTCGGGCGCTGGCGCAAGGCGGGCCGGACCTTCACGCGGGAATTCCTCGTTCCCATCGGGCTGGCGTTGATCTTCATCCAGTTCGTCATCCAGGCCTTCAAAATCCCTTCCGCCTCCATGGAGGATTCGCTGCATATCGGGGATTTTTTGCTCGGCCTAAAATTCGTCTACGGATCTCCCATCCCTTTTTCCGATCGCAGATTGCCGGCCCTAACCGAGCCCAAGCCCGGCGACGTGCTCATCTTTCGGTATCCGGGCGATCCGTTTTACCCGGAGGGAAAACCCGAGCGTTACCGCTTCCTCGCCAATCTTTTCCTGTTCGGGAACCTCTATTGGGATCGCACGCCGGGGCCCGGCGAGAAATCGCTGGTATGGTACGCCCCCAAGGATTTCATCAAGCGCTGCGTGGCCAAAAGCGGCCAAGTGGTGACGGTGTCGGGGACGCATCTTTGGACGGACGGAAAGGAATTCCCCCTGCCCCGCAAGGGAAAGTACCGCTCGGATCGCGGTTTCGATCCCATCCGCGACAGCCTCGCGTTTCGCATCCCCTCGCCGGGGGACACCTTGGATCTCGACACCTTGTCGCTCACGCGGGCGGCGTGGATACGTTCCCTGGCCATCCAGGAATATCCTGGCCATACCGTGCAGCTGGATCTGAGCTTCTGGCGCGATTCGACGGTGGACGACGATTATGTCCTGCCCTATTTGAACGGCGACGCCACCAATCCCAACCATCAGGCGGCCCTATTCTATCTGGGAGTTCCCCTGGAACGCCGAAGTTCGGGTCCGGTGGAATACTGGCATGCCGAAAACGTTCCCTTCCGCCGCATCCAACGGGTGGCGCGCACGGGATTCATCCGGTCCACCGACCTGGTTCCGGCGCAATATCGCAAGCAGGGCGGACGACGCGAGGAAAGCAACGAGTATTACATGGGAAATTACCTCGAACTCATCGCCCAAAACCTGCGCGATCAGGGCGAGGCTGCGCATGGAAATTACCGCCTGCGCGCCTCTCTCGTCATCGACGGCCGCAAGTCGACCCGTTATGTCGTGCGCAAACCTTGTAATCTCATGATGGGCGACAACCGCGATAATTCCTCCGACGGACGCTATTGGGGCCTGCTATCCCGGAACAACGTCAAGGCCAAGGCTTTCGTGATTTATTTCTCCTTCGCGGACGACAACGGTTCCTTCCGCTTCACCAACCCCCTGACCTGGCTCGCCATCCCCGCCAAAATCCGGTGGACGCGCCTCGGCAAACTCATCGATTGACGCGGCGGCCCTCCGGGCCGGTTTGCGTCCTGGCGGCGACCGTAGCCGCTCTAGTCCTGCGTTGCGCCCATGTCGAGCCTCCGCCGGGCGGTCCCGTCGACACGACGCCCCCCCTTGTAGTGGCCGCTTTCCCCGCGCCCGGAGCCCGCGATGTTCCCCAGGACGCAGCCGTCGCCCTGCAATTTTCGGAATGGATCGAGCGCGACGTTCGGGGCCACGTGCTGCTTTCCCCGCCCTTGCCGGGAAAGCTCAAGCCCGAAGTGGACGGCGATCGATTGCGGCTGCGGTTTTCCTCCGTCGGCGGATTGCAACCCAATACGGCGTATCGGCTCACCTTGATGAAAGTCAAGGATTTGCACGGAGTGGTCTTGGCCAAACCCTTTTCGCTGGCCTTCACCACCGGCGGTGGTTTCGATTCCGGCCACGCGGCCAGTCGCGTATTCACTTCTGATCGCCGCGGAATGATGCTGGCGGCCCTGTATCGTCCGGATTCATCTTCCTCCGATGTCTGGCATGATCTTCCGGCTTTCTTGGCTCCGGCCGACTCGACGGGGAACTTTGTTTTTGATTCCGTGGCGCAAGGGGATTACGCTCTACTCGCATTTGCCGACTTGAACGGCAACTTTCGCCCCGATCCGGAATTCGAACCCGTGGGAATGGGATGGCCCGGATTGTCCTTGCGGCCTCGCGCCCGGGAAACCCAAGGCGGATTGCGCCTGGCGATGCTGGACACCTTGCCGTTGCGGAAGCTTTCCGTCCGCTTCGTGCTCGACACCGCGCATGGAGACACGGTGGCCGGATCGCTGCGCGTGAAGTTCAACCGTCCGGCGAATCCGAACTCGGCTGCGAATCCGAAAAATTACCGGCTCGTTTCGACCTCCTCGCTCGCGGAATCGCTGGCCGTGACGGAAGCGGGATGGGATGCGGCCGGCGGGGAATGGGTGCTGCCGACCCCGGATCTGAAAACCGGGGCGCATTATCAACTGAAAATCAAAGGCGTAACCGATCTCTCGGGGATGGGAATGTATGAAAACGGCGACACGGCACTGTTCACCGTCGAAGCTCCCCCACACAGCGACACCGCGGCGTGGACTTTGGCTTTCCTCAACGCTCCCGATGCGTCGGGCCTGGTCACGGTGCATGCGCCCTCCGATTTGCTTCCCGGCGGGGATTTCCGCCTACGCAGCAGCCGACTATTGACGCCAGGGCGTTGGAGCATGCTGGAAGAAAGGTTGGAGGCGAAGGCGGATACGGCGCGGACAAAACCTGTTTTGCGCCGCATCGGCCCGATGGATTTCTTCCTGCGCCTGAGGGAGAATTTGCGGTCGGGCCAGGTGTTGCGGCTGAGGCTTAAACCCGCCGCTCCCGACACGGTTTTCCGCCTTCTGGCTTCCGGCCTGGCGGCTGACTCTTTACGGCTCGGAAGCTTCGGTTTTCGCATTCCCCGGCCTTGGACGGGTTGGACCTTTTTGTTGCAAGCGACCGGGTCCGCCGAGAGGGCGCTGGCTCCGGTCGCAGTCGACTCCGTATTTTCCGGTCCGCTGCCGGCGGGTTGGTACCGATTGGCCGCTTTTCTCGATCGGGACGGGGACGGTTTGTGGCATCCCGGCTGCTTGCGCCCCTGGACGGCCCAGGAATCCTTCGCCATCCCGCTCGACTCGGTGCAAGTGGTCGGAGGCGCATCCGTCGATCTCACCGCGCGCTTGGGAACGTCTCCGTACTAACTTTGCGTCCGTCATGAGCGCCGGCGATTCGTTCGTCTCCATCGCGTCGAGCCTCGAACGCGCCACTTTGGAACGCCTGGAGAAATACCTCGCTCGTCACGGATTGGAATGCCGCATCGAGCCGATGGTGAAGCCTTCCGAGCGCTTCTCCCTGTCCGTGTCGGCGGCCGACGCCGAAAAGGCCGGCCAGGTGCTCGGGGACATCGCCCTGCGCGGAGGCGACATGTCGTCCGCGGAAGAAGTGGTGGAGATCCGCTGCGACGAAAGCGAGCGCACCGAAATCGCCACCTGGCTGCAACTTCTGCTCGACGAACAGGACGAGGAAGGCTCCCCGATCTTTTTTTACCGCCCGCAATACGAAGCCCTGCTCGACGCCTTGGTGGCCGAAGGCCATGCGGAAGCGCCCCTCTTCCTGCTCCGGGGGCTCGGCCCTTTTCTGCCCGAAGGCCAAAAGCGCGTGGTGATGGGTCGGGCGCTGCAGGAGTTTTTCCACCTCATCGACGCCGTATCCTCCGCCGACGAAACCTGATTTTTTTCCGGCCCCGATGAAACCCCTGGCCGATTTCATCGCCTTGGATTTGGAAACCACCGGGTTGGATTTTGATTCCGAAGCCATTATCGAGTTGGCCGCGGTGCGTTTTGTGGATGGGAAGCCCGCGGAGGAATTCCAGGCTTTTTTGCCGCCCGGAAAACCGCTTACCGCCATGGCGCGGCTGCTCACGGGACTCGACGAGGAAGCTTTGCGCGCCGCTCCGCTGGCCGCGGAAACGCTGCGCGCCTTCCTCGCCTTTGCCGGCGGACTTCCCCTCGTGGCCCATAACGCGGAATTCGACGCCACTTTTTTACGCCAGGCCCTGGAACGCGAAGGCCTGCCCCAGCCTCCGGGCCCGTGGCTCGACTCGCTGTTGCTGGCGCGTATTGCCTGGCCCACCTGGGACAGCCATCGCCTGGAATCGCTGGCGGAGCGGCTTCGGCTTCCTTCCGAGTCGGCGCATCGCGCCCTTCCGGACGCGCGCCGCGCGGGCCTGCTTCTGCTGGCGGCGCATGGGGCTTTGGCATCCGCATCGGAAGAAACGAAAAACAATCTACGGCGGGTGACGGCGGGTTTGCCGGGATGGGAAGGGGTTTTCAGCACGATTGCGGGGGAGCCAAAATCCGACGCTCGTCGAGTAGGCGCGATTGGGACGGAACCCCTTCAAACTGAGCGCCATATCGAGACGAGTAAAAATCCCGATCCAAAAATTATAACGTCCATCGTTGCAACTTTAGCCGGGGATCATTGGCTGGCGTTGGAAACGCCTTCCCAAGTCGATGATGTGGAATTGGGATGGCGCGCGGCGTTGGAGGCGGGGAAGGGCAAGCGAATCCTTTTGGCCGTTCCGGATTCGGCCGCTTGGAACGCTCTCCGCAAACGGATGGCCGGATCGCGCGCCGTGGCCTTGGCGGAACCTCGGGGTTACCTATGCCGCAGGAGGTTGCGGGAAATCCTGGCCGATCCGATCGGTTTGTCCCCGGAAGAGCGCCTTCAGGTTTTGCCCCTGCTGAATTGGGAAAATCAAACCTCAAGCGCTTCGATCGCGGAATGCCGCGCTTTTTCCCCCGAACGCGCGCGTTTACTGTGGTCGCGGGTTTGCTGCGATGCCTACGGCGATGATCCCGGCGCCAAGGCTGCGCGGAGCGAGGCGGAAAAAGCCGAGGTGGTACTGGTCACGCATGCGGCCTTGCTGGCCCATTTGCGGCTGGAAGGGGCTTTGCTGCCGGCTTGCGATTCCATCGTCGTGACGGGAGCCCACGCGCTCCTCGAAACCGTTCCCCGCGCCTGCGGGCGCGAAGTTTCCTTTTTTCGGCTGCGGCAAATACTGCAATTGTCGGACACGCGCCCGGAGTCCTGGTTCGAAGCGGAAAAACAATTCCACCGGTTCCTGCAAAAGCTCGGCAAAATCGCCCGACGGCGTTTCCCCGGAGACGCGAAGGCGCGCTATGCGGAACCCTTGGCCTTGTCCTTTGAAGCCAATCCGGGCCCGACGATGGCGGCGCTCCAGGAGAACGAGGGTTTCCTGACGAAGCTGGAGGAAACAGTCCCGGAGGTATCGCGTGGCGGGATAGTCCGTGTGGGCTCCAGGCTTCGGGATTTTCGGCTTGATTTCGAGAAGCTTTGCACCGCCCGCGATCCCGGCGCAGCGTATTGGACCGAGGAATTTTCCAATCCCCATAAGGCGCGCTTGCGCAGCGTCCCGTTGGATTTGGGCCCGGACTTCGGGCGGCCCTTGCGGTCGCTGTTTTCGAGCGGGGTTTTTCTATCGCCGGCTTTGCTGGTGAACGACGGAGGAGCGGATTTCTTCCTCCGCTCCTTGGGCATGGATTCCAAGGACGCAAGTGAAAAAGTTCGGGTGCAAGGTTTTTCCGAACCCCAACCTCCCCGTTTTTTTTCGGCCCCCTTCGCCCCGCCTTCCCCGACCATGGCCGATGCCGGAGGATTTGCCCGATTCACGATCGCGGCAACGTCCGTTTTTCCGGAAACGGGGTTTTTCCTTTTGTTTCCCTCGCAAGGCCCTTTGCGATCCGCGCATCAGGCTTTGCTCCCGCTTTCCGTTCTCTCTCCCGTATGGGCCCAGCACGTGGACGGAAATCGCGACGCCCTGAGGCAATTGTTCGCTTCGGCGCGGGGTGGCTTGGTATTGGCCACCGAAGGGATGGACGGGTTGCGCGACGGGGAGGGGCTCTCGACCGCGGTGGCCGTGGTGGCGCGCATGCCGTTGCCCTCCTTCCGCGAGCCCTACTTGGAGGCGCGCGCGGAGTCGATTCGCGCCGAAGGCGGAAACCCGCGCCGGGATCTTTGGCATCCTTCGGGAATTTTGCGGCTCAAACAGGACCTTTCCGTATTGCGGCACGGAGGAAATTTACGGGCGATTTGGTTCCTGGACACCCGGGCCATCGCGGAAGGACTCGGGACTGCGACCGCCCAGGCCTTGGGCTGCAAAGCGGAGACGGCGGCGGATTTGGCGGCGTTGCAGGCGATGACGAGCGATGCCCTCACCCCCCGACCCCCTCTCCACGCTTAAACGCATGGAGAGGGGGAGACTATCTTATCCGTCGTGTTCCACTTCCTGGTTTTCGCCTTCGCCTCCGTGCTCGCGGGCTGTTACAGTTTTTCCGGCACCACGCTCCCGGCCCATCTCCACACTTTGCGTATCCATCCGGTGGAGAATCAGACGTTGGAGTCGTCTTTGGGTGATAAAATCACCCGGGGCCTGCAGGACGGATTTCGGGAGCGCAGCAATCTTCGTCAGGTCAATGAGGGCGGGGACGCGGAGGTTTTCGCCACCTTGCTGCAATATTCGCACGCTCCGCAAAGCACGTCCGGCGATCGGGTGTCCACCTTCCGGGTGGATTTGCTGATGCGGGTCTTGTTCGTCGATCGCGTGAAGGGAGACACTTTGTATCGCGATGAGCATGTACCCGGATACGGCTTCTACGCGCCGGAGCAGGGGCAAACCGAGGAAGTCGCGCGTCAGAAAGCGGTGGACAATCTGGTCAAGGTGGTCGTCGACAATACCGTTTCGGCGTGGTAGGGGGAAACCCCGGCGTTCCCCGAACACCCCCCAAAAAAAAACCACAAAAAATTAAACCAGAAAAAGCGGCAAAAACACAATACGCCCCGGCAGGCCATTA
>JBGPFT010000104.1:0-7205 GCA_041483475.1 Fibrobacteria bacterium
ATTAAAGGCGAAGTTGTATCCTCCGCGCAAGGTGAAGTAATCGTCGGGCCAGGTCAGCCGCCGGCCCAGGTTGAGCCGGAAGCCGCGGCTTTCGTAACGGTTCTGGTATTGCACCTGCGATTCCTGCACGGTGTAGAACACGCTTCCGCCCACCAAGGTCGGCGAGTCCAGGAACCAAGGCTCGCTGAAGCCGAGGGAGTATGACCGCTTGTAGGGGCCCACCTCGACGTTGGCGTCGGCGCGCTGGCCGTTGCCGAGGAAATTGGGGATTTGCACGCCCAAGGTGCCGACCAGTCCGTCGCGGCCGCTGTATGCCGCGCCCGCGGAGAAGGTGCCGGTGCCCGCCTCCTTCTCGGTGATCTTGAAGACTAGGTTCACGTCCGACGCGTCGCCCTCCTTGGGGCGCTCGATGTCCGGCTCGACGTTGTCGAAGAAGGCCAACTGCATGATGTCGCGCTGCGAGCGCATCATCAACGACTGCCGGTACACGTCCCCGGGAAAAAGCTTGACCTCGCGCCGGATCACCTTGTCCTTGGTCTTGGTGTTGCCGCGCACGTCCACCAGGTTGATATGGGCCAGGCCGTTCTCCTGGATGTTGAAAGTCACCTCCACTAAGGTGTCGCGGTATTCGAAGCGATCGTTGAGGTCGACGAAGAGATAGCCTTCCTCCCGGTACAGCGAGGTGATCTGGTACTTCATCAACTCGTACTTGTGCTTGTCGAACACCTCGCCGCTGTCAAAGAGGATCTGGGCCTTGAGGGCGTCATCCTGCACGATGTTGTTGTGGATGAAATGGGCCTTGGCGAAGCGATAGCGCTTGCCTTCATTGACCGCGATGCGGATATCGAGATGTTTCTTGTCGGCGGCGTAGAGTACCGAATCCGACAGCACCGAGGCGTCGAGATAGCCCAACCCGCGGTAATAGTCGAGCAGGGAATCGAGGCCCAGGCGGTAGTCGTCCTCCTTGTACTCGCCGTCCCGCCACCAGCGATCCTCCTTGGTCTTGAAATGCTTGCGCAAATCCTTGTCGGACACGTGCCCGTTGCCGGCGAAGGTGATGTAGCGCACCGCCACCTTCTTCCCTTCCTTGACCTTGAAGGTGACGGTTTTACGGCTGGTCGCCTTCTCGTCGCCTTCCACGGCCTCCACCTCGGCCAGCAGGTACCCTTTTTCGCGATACAAGGCCAGGATTTTCTGCCGGGCCGTTTCCACCGCTCCGTGCGAATACACTTGCCCGTCCACGAGATCGACCTTGCCCTTGAAGTCGGAGGCCTTCAACTTGTTCAGGCCCTTGTACTCCACCTTGGCCAAGGTGGGCAATTCGGCCACGATGATGTAAAGGGCGATGCCGTCGAGGGAGTCGATCTCCTCCTGCTCCACGCGGATGTCCGAGAACAGGTTCAGCTTGTCCAGCGCGGTGACCGAGCCTTGGATTTTGTTCCGCAATACGGGCGGGATGTAACTCTCCCCTTTTTCCACCTGCAGGGTTTTCAAAATCAGGGACTTGTCGACGCTGTGATTTCCCTCCACCCGGATGTCGGCCACCTTGATTTCCTTGGAGGGGCTGGACAGCATGCCCACCTGCGCGCTTACCGGAAAAGCGATCGCGGAAAACCCGAGGAGAAAGCCGACACGCAGCGTCTGGGCGAGATTTGGCAAAATACCGGTTCCGATTGGTAAAAAGAGGGTCTTAATATAGGAAAAGGCGCCCTGAAAGGCGCCTTTTTGAGGCTTGAAGAGCCCGTGGAACTAAGCCTCTTTCGCCTCCACAACCTTCTTTTCAGCTTCCTTCTTGCCTCCCTTGGACGAAGCGGAGGAGAAGGTGATCTGATCGTCCTTGCGGCCCACCTTGAGCAGGGAATTGTCGACGACTTTGCCGCGCAAAATCTCGTCGGCCAAGGGATCCTCCAAAAGTTTCTGGATGGCGCGGCGCAGTGGCCTCGCCCCGAGCTGGGGATCGAACCCCTTCTCGATGATGAGTTCCCGCACCGGATCCGAGATCTGCATCTTGATATCGCGGGGGGTGAGCCGGGTTTCGAGCTCAGAGACGAGCAAATCCACGATGAGGCCCATGTCCTTGCGCTCCAGCTGACGGAACACCACGATGTCGTCGAGTCGGTTCAGAAACTCCGGGTTGAAGGTCTTCTTGACCTCCTCGCGTACGATGCGCTCCATGCGCTCGTATTCGGTGTCGGTGTCGGCTTTCCCGAAACCCAGGCCGACGCCCTTCTTGATGTCCTTGGCGCCGAGGTTGCTCGTCATGATGATAATGGTGTTCTTGAAGTTCACCTTGCGCCCGTAACTGTCGGTGAGCTGGCCGTCGTCGAGGATTTGCAGGAGGATGTTGAACACGTCCGGATGGGCCTTCTCGATTTCGTCGAGCAGGATCACCGCATAGGGCTTTTTGCGCACTTTCTCGGTGAGTTGACCGCCCTCCTCGTAGCCCACGTATCCCGGAGGGGCGCCCACCAGGCGCGACACGGCGAATTTTTCCATGTATTCGGACATGTCGATGCGGATCATGGCATCGTCGGTTTCGAAAAGGAATCCGGCCAGGGCCTTGACCAATTCGGTCTTGCCCACGCCCGTGGGGCCCAGGAACATGAAACTGCCCATGGGGCGCTTGGTGGAATGCACGCCGGAGCGCGAGCGGCGTATGGCCTTGGCGATCACCTCGATAGCCCGCTCCTGGCCCACCACGCGCTTCCCGAGTTCCTTTTCCATGTTCAGGAGCCGCTCGGTTTCAGCCCCCGCCATTTTGGTGAGGGGAATGCCGGTCATCTTGGCCACAACTTCCTGGATGACGTCCTCGTTCACTTCCAGGCGCTCGTCGCGCTTCTGCTCGCGCCACTTCTTGCGCATCTCCTCCAGATCGTTCTTGAGTTTTTCCTGCGAATCCCTCAGGCTGGCGGCGGCCTCGTAGTCCTGGTTCTCCACTGAGGCTTCCTTCTCCTTGACCACGGCCTCCAATGCCAATTCCTTGGTGCGAAGCTCCGGCGGAATGGAAAGGCTTTGCAGGCGCACGCGCGCGCCGGCCTCGTCCATGACGTCGATGGCCTTGTCGGGCATGAAGCGATCGTTGAGATAACGATCCGAAAAGCGCACCGCGGCCTCCAGGGCCGAGTCGGTATAGGTCACCTTGTGATGGGCTTCGTACCGGGCGCGCAGGCCCTTGACGATGAGTAAAGTCTCGGGGATGCTGGGCGGCTCCACCAAAATGGTCTGGAAACGGCGCTCCAAGGCGCCGTCCTTCTCGATGTACTTGCGGTATTCGTCCAGCGTGGTGGCGCCGATGCACTGGAACTCGCCGCGCGACAGCGCCGGCTTGAAGATGTTGCTGGCGTCCAGCGAGCCTTCGGATCCGCCCGCGCCCACGATGGTGTGCAGCTCGTCGATGAACACGATGACGTTCTCGTTCTTCTGCAACTCCGTCATGAGCGACTTGAGGCGTTCCTCGAACTGGCCGCGGTACTTGGTGCCGGCCACAATGGAGCCCATGTCGAGGGTCACCACGCGCTTGCCCTCCAGCACTTCGGGGATGTTGCGCTCCACGATTTTCTGGGCCAGGCCTTCCACGATGGCGGTCTTGCCCACGCCCGGCTCGCCGATGAGCACGGGATTGTTCTTCTTGCGCCGGCTCAGGATCTGGATGACGCGCTCGATTTCCTGGGCCCGACCGATGATGGGGTCGAGCTGACCCTGACGCGCCAGCTCGGTGAGGTCGCGGCCGAAATGATCGAGGAAGGGCGTCTTGGATTTCTTGCGCGCCCCGGCGAAGTCCGCGCCGGGAGCGGCCGCAGAGCCGCCGGTTTCGCCGCCGCGCAGCACGCGTTCGATTTCCTCCTTGACGCGGTCGTATTCGATGCCGATGCTGGCCAAGGCGTTGGCCGCGGCGCTTTCATGATCCTTCATCAGCGCCAGCAGAAGATGCTCGGTGCCGATGTATTTGTGGCTCATGGCGCGCGCTTCCTGCGCCGCGATCTCCAGCACCTTCTTAGCCCGGGGCGTGAACGGGATCATCTGCCCGATGGTCATCATGCCGCCGGAAGAGGAGATGGACTTCTCGATGTTGCGCGCGAGATCGTCGAGGTCGATGCCCAGGTTCTTGAGCACGGCCACGGCCACGCCGTCACCCTCGCGGATGAGGCCGAGCAGCAGATGCTCGGTGCCCACGTAATCGTTGCCCAGGCGCACCGATTCCTCGCGGGCGAGCTGCATCACCTTTTTGACCCGATCGGTAAACATTCCATTCATGTTTTTGCTTTTCCTCGCGGCAACGTCCGCGCCATCAAAATAGTCCCTCGACCCGCAAAACCCAATTCCATGCCACCCTGCTTCAATTTGCAACCTCCGTTGACACGGGCCTCAGGTTTTTGAATCCAAATCCGCCAAGGCTGATCTTACCACCTGCGCGCGAAAAATGTCCGCGTCGAGGGGAGGCTCCTCGGTTTGCAAGGCACCGATATGGAAGGGTTGCATGCGCACCCGCAAATCCTCCAAACGCTCCGGCAAGGAGGCGGGGAAATGCCCCAAATACACGCCCAGGCGGGCGAAGGAGGAAAGAGCGAGGAATTCCGCGTAGTCCAAGGTGCGCGCCTCCTGCAGCAGCCGGAAGGCGCGGTGCACCTTGTCCTCGACCTTGGTTTTCTCCCGCTTTTCCCATCGCCCCGTCGCCTCCCTCTCCGCCTGGAGAACCGACTCTATCCTTCCCGTGAACTTCCGGTACAGCTCTGCCTCCGCGATTTTCATGCCACCGCGGGAAACCGCCCGGAAAAATCCTGCGTCGGCCGATCCGGGAAGGCGCAACGACAGCGGCTGAATTTCGATCCCCATGGCCATCAGCGCCTGCTGAATTTGGGTCATGCGGCGCGCCGCGGTGAGGGCGGGAAGATGCAGGCCGCATTCTACCTGAAGCCCGGTTCCGGCGAATGAGGGATTGGAAGCGAGGAAACCGAAAGGCTCGGCATGCGCGAAAAGGCCGTCCGGCTTCATGGAATCCGAAGCGGCGGGGGAATCCACGGAGAGAGGCAAGCCCGGCCGCGTGCGCACATGGGTCCAATGCTCCACTTCCCCGGCCAAGGCGTGCTCGGCGAGATCGCGGCCTTGATAAAGCCGTTTATACTCGCGCTTGCCGGGAAATGCCGTCGGCCGCTCCGGCAGCCAATGGCGCTCCCGGAAAAAATTGATGTGCTCAGGCGAGTAATCCGCTAATACGGTTTCCCGCGTCAACCCGATCGAATGGGCGAACTCGCGCGCGCGGACCGCGATCTTGGCGCAGATTTCGGGGGAACAGGAAACCCAGAACGGGAACCCGATGAAATTGCGCCTCCGCAAAGTTCGCGTGAAGAGAACCCTTGCGTCCCCGGCTCGGGAACCGGTTCCAATCCAAGGCGGCGGCGCCGAAGCCCAATCAACCAGCGGCACGTTTTTTCTCCCGCTCCCGGATGCGCAGGCGCAAATCGGCAACTTCCTCGTACCGTTCCCCGCGCAATGCGTCGGCCAGCATTTCCTGGAGCTTGGCCAATTCCTCCCGATCTTCCGCTTTCGCGCCGAAAGGCGGTTGCAGATGCAGGTCGGGATGCATTTGCAGCAAATCGGCCCACAAGGCATCGCCGAAGCAGACGTAACATTCCGGGCACCCCAGCAGGCCCCGGGTAAGGAACTCCGCGTAAGTGAACCCGCATTGCGTGCAGACGCGCATGGGGCTAACCGTTGTCCGCGGGATGCAAGCCCCCGTCGCGCATCGCCAGCCTGCGCTCCGCCATGCGCGCCAAAGCGACATCATGCGTGACCACCAGCACCGCCGTCTTCATCTTCCGGCTCAAATCGGAAAGCATGGCGTGCAAATGCGCGGAGTTCTTCGCGTCGAGATTTCCGGAAGGTTCGTCGCATAGCAGCGCCTTGGGCTCGCTCACCAAAGCCCGCGCCAACGCGGCGCGCTGCCTCTCGCCGCCGCTGAGCTGGGACGGGAGGTGATTCTGGCGCGGCTCCAATCCCACCTCGGCCAGCAAGGCCCGGGCGCGATCCCGGCCGGCGCGATCAAGGCGGCCGCCGATGCGCAGCGGCATTGTGGTGTTTTCCCAAACCGTGAGATCGGGCAGGAGATGATGAAACTGGAATACGAATCCGATTTCGCCGTTGCGGATGGCGGAAAGACGCCCGTCGGCAAGCGAAGAAACGTTCTCGCCCCGGAAGCGCACCTCGCCCGCGCTCGGGCGCTCGAGGAAACCCAAAATGTGCAGCAAGGTGCTCTTCCCCACCCCCGAGGCGCCGGTGATGGAAGTGAAATCCCCGGCCCCCAATTCGAAATCAAGATCCCGAAACAATTCGATGCGGTTGCCCGTGTCCGCGAACACTTTGGCCACGCCTCGGAGGGAGAGGACGGGTTCACTCATGGCGTATCGACTCCACCGGATCCTGCCGAGCCGCCTTGAAGGCCGGGAGCAAGGTCGCGATCCCGCACAGGAAATTGGTTACGAGGAAAACCCCCAGCACATCCCGCCAGTGTAATTCCACCGGAAGCACGGTGACGAAATACACGTCGCCCGGCAATTGGATGAGACCGAAGCGTTTCTGAATCTCATAGCTTAGGAGACCTAGAAACGTCCCGACCAACGACCCCGTCAGGCCGATGAGCACGCCCTCGAACACGAATATGCGCAGGATGCCGCGACGCGTGGCCCCCATGGCGCGCAGGATGCCGATCTCGCGCGTCTTGTCGTTCACCGCCATCACCAAGGATGATATGATGTTGAAGGCCGCGATCAAAATGATGATACCGAGCGCCAAGCCCACCAGCACTTTTTCATATCCCATCCACTTGATGAGGGTGGAATTCTTGGCTTGCCAGTCCACGGCGCGAAAGGGAAAACCCAGGCGATTTTCGAGGGTGTCGGCTAGGCGCGCGCTGCGATAGGGATCGGTTATCCGTAATTGCAGGCCCGTCACCCTATTCGGCATGCCGAACAGTTTCTGGGCCGCGTCGAGGGAAACATAGGCCATGGATTCGTCGTATTGGTACATGCCGGATTCGAAAATCCCGGAGACGATGAATGGCTGCACCTTCGGGATGAAAGAACCGGAAAGCGGATCGGAATGGGCGAAGTCGGCGAGAAAAACCTTGTCGTCCAGGTCCGCGCCCAACCGGTCGGCCAGCGCGTATCCCAGCAGGATGGCGGGATAGGATTTCCCGGTGGAGTCCGCGA
>JBGPFT010000105.1:0-7198 GCA_041483475.1 Fibrobacteria bacterium
GTTCCGTGGACGGACACCGTTCGCTGGCGCAGGTCGGACGCCTCGTTCCCTTCGGATCTTTCCGGCTTTACGAATGCGTGGTGAACCTGTGGAAGGCGGGTTGCATCGCGCCCGTCGGCGACGCATCCGGACAACGCGGCGACGCATTGCCGATGACGCAGCAATCGGAACGCGACCAGAAAACGGCCTTGCTGATAGGCGTCGCCGCCCTGTGCTTGTTGGCTGCCGTGCTGTTCCGGCTGGCGGGCGAATGGAAAATCCGTCAGGGAGGCGCGCCAGCGGCCGGGATCGAGGCCAGGGTCCGCGCCGACCTTGTCGCCCGCAATGCCCAAACCCTGTTGCTCGAGGAGGCGTCCGCCCGGGGCGCTTTTCCCGACCGGATCGACGAACTGGTGCGGCGCGGAATGCTCACCGTGTCCGAGGCCTCCGAAATTTCCAGCGCCCGGCTCCGGTACGAAAAACGCGGCCGCGCAGATTTCGAATTCAGATGAAAATATGCCGCTCGTAACCAAACCCCACTCGGTGCTTTCGCCCGGAGAAGCCATCGACGGCGACGTGCGCTGCCAAAGCTGCATCCAAAGCTCGACCACTTTGGCCCATGCCTGCCTGCTCATTCGCCGCGGCGATACCGCCTTGGCGGGTCATATCCTGAATTCACTTGAGCAGGCGAAGAATTCGCCTTTCCGGGACATCATCGCCTATTTTCGAGCCTGGATCGAAATGGAAGCGCGCGACTTCGCGAAGGCCAAGTCGGAATTGCTCTCCCTTTTGCAGCAGCAGCCCGGGGACTCCGTGGCTTTGTCTTTACTCCAAGCCTGCATGGTGTTGGAACTCCGGGAGCGGGGCGCGCTGACTGCCACACCGGAAACCCCCGCGGCGGTTCCGCCACCCGCCGCGAAATCCGACACCCCCGCCTCCATCGTCAACTCCATCCCGGATTCCGAAATGACGCCTTATCAGGCGGTGGCGGAAGCTCCCCAAACCGCCTTCGTCCTCTGGAAGGGCACGGGCGAATTCCGCGTGGCGGGAAATCAAAGTCTCGCCCCGCTGGCCGGGATTTTACCCGCGGTTTTTCCCGGAGCCATGAGAGAAGCCGTTGCACGGCTGGACGGGGGAACCGTCCAGAAGGTTTGCTTTTCCTTCCAGGAGCTCACCGTCGCCGTCTGGCATGGGTCCGAAATGCACGCGGGCTTGGTTACCGGACCCATCCAACAGGCTCAACTCGCCATGGTCAGGATCGAAAAGGCGTTTCTCAAGCGCGCCCCGGCTTCCGCCGCATGAACGTCCCTGCTTCCCCCGACGTCAACAAGCTGCTGGAATCGCAGGATCTCGACGATTGCCTGGGGTATATGAGCCTGGTCAACGGGATCGACGGGGCGATTCTGTTCGATCAACAAGGGTGGGTGGTCGCGGTGGGCGAGGACACGCAGGAAACCTTACGCATCGAGGCGCCGTATTTTCTGTTCCATTTCCAGGAAATCCTGCGTTGCTTCGTCGAACTAGGCGTGGAACCGTTGGAGTCCCAGCTTACCTTGGGAGGGGCCAAATTCCATCTGGCGTTGAACCTGGAGAGGGAAAACCGCTTTTTTTTAGTAGTTTCCGGAACCCGGGGGAGCTACGATCTCTTCAAATACCGGGTGGAACGAGGAGCGCAGGCCGTCGGGGGGCTCCTGCGTGGCCGCGGGTATTTCCGGAGCTAGGCCATGCTGACGGTTTTGGAACGCATCAACCAGATTAAAGGCGTTAAGGGTTCGAGCATTGTCAGCCCCGACGGCATTGAAATCGTATCTTCCTTCCGGACGCCGGTGCCTTCGGATTTCATCAGCGCCCTGGTGGCCTCCATACAGCAGGCGGCGGCCAAAATCGTGGCCAAGGCGCAAACCGGAAAGCTCGTTCAGACCATGATCGAGGCCAGCGAAGGTAAATTCTTTGTACAGGTGGTTGAATTGGGCTATTTAGTGGTCCTGGCGGACAGCCAGGCGAACACCGGGCTGATCCGGGTCGAAATCGCCCAAGTCAGCCCCTTGATCAAATAAGGCGAGGGTTCTGTGGCATCGATCAATTACGCGACTCGGGAAATCAGCTGCAAGATCGTGTTTTACGGTCCGGGGCTGAGCGGCAAGACCACCAACCTGCAAATCATCCACCGCAAGATCCCCGACAAGGACAAAAGCGAGATGGTGTCCCTGGCCACCGAAACCGATCGCACCCTGTTTTTCGACTTCCTGCCCCTGGATCTCGGATCCATCAAGGGCTTTTCCACCAAGTTCCAGCTCTATACCGTTCCCGGCCAGGTGTACTACAACGCCACCCGCAAACTCGTGCTTCGCGGCGTGGACGGAGTCGTGTTCGTGGTCGACTCGCAAATCGAGAAGATGCCGGAGAATCTGGAAAGCTTCGCCAACCTACAGGAGAACCTGCGCGAATACGGGCATTCCGTCGAATCCATACCCTTGGTGCTCCAATACAACAAGCGGGACCTGCCCAATGTCTACCCGGTGGACCAGATCAACGCCCTGTTCAACAAACACAACCTTCCGTACTGCGAAGCCGTTGCCGCCACCGGCGTGGGCGTATTCACCACGTTGAAAACCATCGGCAAAATCGTCATCGATCGATTCAATGCGAAATATTCCGGTTTCCAGGGGGCGGCAAAGCGCATGCAGCCGGGCCAAACCGCCCAGGCTCCGGCCCGGCCGGCGGCTCAACCGCCTCCGCAGCCTCCCGCCGCAGCCCCCATGCCGCAGTACCAGGGCCCCGGAATGTCCCCTCCTCAGGGAATGCCGGCGGCGGCGCAACGCCCCATGCCTCAGCACCCGCCCGCTGGATTTCCTCCCGCTCCCGCGCGCGAGAATCCCTTCATGGGAGTTCCATCCGGACCCGGATTCCAATCTCAGGGTCCCGGCCCCGGAGCTCAAGGGTTCACCCCGGCGGGTTTCCCGGGAAGCCAGGGTTTTTCCGGCATGCCCCAGCCCTTCCCCACGGGGGCCAATCCGTTCCCATCGCAAATGCCGGGGGCCGGGCGCGGTCCGGCTCCGGGTTTTCCTCCTCCCGCGGGCGGCCCTGGTTTCGGCAATATGGGCGGACCCGGAGCCCCAGGTCCCCGCCCGCCATTCCCCGGCGGGCAAGCCCCCGTTTCCGGGGGTAACATTCCGGTTGCCCCCTTCGTGGATTCCTTCCATACTCCCAGGGCTCAGGCGCCGGGCGGCAATTTTCCTCCCCCTTCCGGCGCGCCTTTCCCCGGCTTCGGGGGAGGCCCCGGGCAACTTCCACCTTCCCCCGGCGGAGCCTACCCACCAGGACCCGGAATGGGCGGACCCGGGGCCTTCCCGGGCGCGCGCGGACCGATGGCCGAAGCGCCCTATCCAGGAATGGAACCCCCCGCGTATAATCCCCCTCCCGCTGCGGGCGGCGGTCCGGGTGCCAAAGGCCCTTTCGAGGACACGAGCGGAATCGTGTCCACCTATGAGGATGCGCGCGACGAGAACCTCAAGACGCGGAAGCTGCCGTTGCCCGGCGAGAAAAAGAAGGGCTTTTTCGACGGACTGTTCCGCAAGGACAACAAGTAAACATGAGCGATTTCGTCCTCTTTAAGGAGGATGTGGAGCGGATCCAGAAGATCCTGGCGAATCTTTTGACCGAATCCGCCGCTACCTACGCGCTCCTCATCAATAAGGACGGCAATCTCATCGCCCATGTGGGCTTCAGGTCGGCGATCGACGCCACCAGCCTCGCGGCTCTGGCGGCGGGCAGCTTCGCGTCAACCCGGGCCATCGCCGCACTCATCGGTGAGACGGAGTTTTCGGTCATGTTCCATCAGGGCGCTAAGGAGAACATCCATATCTCCCTGATCGACGAGGATGGAATCATGGTGCTTATTTTCGACGATCGCACCAATCTTGGCATGGTGAAGATGGTGGCCGAACAGGCCCGGCGCAAGCTGGCCGATGTGCTGAACGACGTGCGCGGCAACGAAGTGGGAGCCTTGCCCGCTGCGGAAGGCGCCGGACCTGATCTCTCCGATCGCATCGATTCCATGTTCGGGAACAGGTAACCACCGTCACATCGGCACCGCCCCGGCGGCGCTAGCTTCAGTTTTGGAACTTCAACCAAGGCTGATGACATGCAAACAGAAACTCTTTGCGCCCCGGATTCCCCGCTGGCAGGCATTCTTAAGACCGCGGTTCTATGGGCCGCCCGCGCCTGTCCTGTTTTCATCCAAGGCGAAAGCGGCACAGGAAAGGAAGTGATAGCCGGTTTCCTGCACCGACATAGCCCACGTGCGCAAGGCCCCTTCGTAGCCGTGAATTGCGCCGCCATCGCCCCGTCCTTGGCCGAAAGCGAACTGTTCGGCCATCGCCGCGGGGCGTTCACCGGAGCGCTTTCCGATCGCCTCGGCCACATCCAAAGGGCCGACAGCGGCACCTTGTTCCTCGACGAAATCGGCGACATGCCCCTGGAACTCCAGGCGCGCCTGCTCCGGGTGCTGCAGGAAAAACGGGTTTGCCCCTTGGGCGGAGACGAGGAAAAGCCGGTGGATTTCCGGCTCCTGTGCGCGACGCATCGCGACCTGACCGTGGAAATGCGCGCCGGCAGGTTTCGGGAGGATTTGTATTACCGGCTCAAGGTGCTGGAGTTGCGGATCCCGCCTTTGCGCGACCGCCCCATGGATATCCCCTTTCTTCTCCGGAAATTTCTCGCTGAGTTGCTGGGGCCCGAAAACACGGAAGAAGCGTTGCGGAAACTTCCCGGTGCCGTGCTGCGCCATGCCTTTCCCGGCAATGTTCGCGAATTGCGGAATCTGGCGGAGCGTTATTCCGCCTGGCTCGAAGCGGGAGGAGATTGGGAGTCGGCCTTACGGGAGGAAGACGCAGTCCGCCCGGCCTCGGATTTTCCGGCCGGCGGCGCGCCGCGCAATAGCCGCCTGAGCGAAGGGGATATCCGTGCGGCTCTTGCCACCTGCGGCCATCATCGCGGGCGCGCCGCCGAAAAGCTGGGCGTCACCCGGCGCGCGCTCCAATACCGCCTGGCTAAGATGCAAACGAGCTTACAAGCGCTATATTGAAGTGTACCCCATGCAGGAAAACGGTTCCGGGCGCGTTGCGCGCATCGCGGGAATGGCTTTGGTTGCGCTTTGGACCCTGACCTTCCTGTTCATGTCTCCGCTGACGCACTGGTCGCGTCCTTACTTTTACCAGAGCTTTTTGTCCCTGGCTTCGCCGCCGCGCGGCGCCCCGTCCTCCCAGGTGGTTTTCGTGGACCCGGCGTATTTGCCCGGTGCCGTGGAGGCTTTGTCGCGGGCGAAACCGCAAGTGGTGGCCATCGACCCGGCACTATGGCAAAGCGGCGGCAAGGAAACGATTAAACTCCCCGCTACCGGCACGACTCCGTTGATCCTGGGTTGGGGTGCCGATCTCGATGAAAAACCGACCGGGATTCCCGATCCGGCCATCCCCCTACCGCATCTGTCCACCCTCGAAGGCATGGTGGCCGATCTGGACTTGCCTCGACTCCTTCTCCGCGGCGGTAACCCCGCCATTCACCCGGGCGGAGTGACGGCGGGCTTCGTCGAGCCCCTTGCAAACCCATTATTCGAAATCCAGGCGCTGGCGCGGGGAAATTCGGGAGTGATGCCTTCCTTCGCCCTTGAGGTTTTGCGCCGCGCCCGTGGCGTCGGTGCGGATCGCATCGCCTTCGTGGACGGAATCGGGCTTTTGGTGGGTAAGCAAATCACCTTGCCTATGTCCTCGCAAGGCGCCGTTCCCCTCCGCTTCCACGCTTCCCCTCCCATTTCGGCCTCGCGGCTGGGCGAGGCCCAGGTGCGGAACTTCCTGGAAGGGAAAATCGTATTTCTGGCTTCCGCCCAAAACACCATCTCCACCGTGGCGGGGAAAAAACTCGCCGCCGAAGCCTGGGCCTCCTTGGTCGACGACGCCCTGATCGAAGCGACGCCGCGGCTGCCTTCGAGTTCCTCCTGGTTGGCCGTGGCCGTGGGCATGGCGGGATCCGCGACCTTGCTGCTGGCCTTTCTCTTCGGAACCGGTTCCCTCGCGCTCGGGGGGTTGGGAGTGGGGCTTTCACTTCTCTATCCTCTCGCCGCGCTGGCTTTCTTTCTGGGCTCGGGTTGGTGGCTTCCGCCGGAACGGCCTTTCTTCGCCATCCTGGGAGCCGGGCTTTTGGCGTCCGCCGTCGCGATCCTGCGCGGCCGTGAAAATGACGAAACCGTTTCGTCCCGACCGGCGGGTGCGTCCAGGCTGCCGAAGACGACCACCGCGGCGCTTCCTTCCTCGGCATCCCCTTCCGCTCCGAGGAATCCCAGCGGAGGACCGCCCCCTACCACTCGCCTGCGCCAAGGCAGCGGAGCCGCGGAGCCCGATCCCAACATCGAACGCGACGCCCAGGGCGGTTTGGTCCGCGTGGGTAAATACCGGATCCTCCGCAAGATGGGGGCCGGATCCGCGGGGGAGGTTTTCGAAGGCCTGGACACGCAAATGTCCCGGCGCGTGGCCATCAAAACCATGATCCGCGGCGCGGCGCTGCATTTCGATCATGCGCTGGAGCGTTTCATGGTCGAAGCCAAGGCGGCGGGGTCGCTTAACCACCCGAACATCAACACCATCTATGATTCCGGAAGTTTCCGCGAAGTTTCGTTCATGGTGCTCGAATACCTCGATGGCATCACTCTTTCGCAATGGATGCGCAGCCATGCCCCGGCTCCCCCTCCGCCGCATGCGATAGGGGAGTGGGTGCGGCAAATCGCTTCGGCGCTGGACTATGCCCACGGACATCGCGTCATCCACCGCGACCTGAAGCCGAGCAATCTCATGGTGGTGGACCAGGGAAGAACCGTCAAGCTGCTGGACTTCGGCGTAGCGAAGGTCGAGGACGTGATGCTGACCCAGGCCGGCATGACGGTGGGAACCCCGTCCTATATGTCCCCCGAACAGTTGCAAGGGGAAAAAGTAAGCCCGGCCTCCGATCAGTATTCCTTCGCGGTGGTGCTGTACCAGCTTTTCAGCTACCGCCTGCCCTATCACGGATCGCGCATTCCGGAAATCTGCGGCCATATCCTCAAGAACGAGCTCATTCCCCTACCCGAGTCCAATTCCGCCTTGCCGGAACCCTACTGGACCATGCTGAAGCGCGCCCTGCGTCGGGATCCGGGCGAACGCTATCCCAGTTGCACGGCGCTGTTCCA
>JBGPFT010000106.1:0-7121 GCA_041483475.1 Fibrobacteria bacterium
ACAGGATGCGGATATTGGCGGCCAACGCATAAGTCCAGCGGCAAACCCAATTGCTGTTTCCGAAACCATAGGCCCGCAGGCGAATGCCGTCTTCCTCGCGATCGCGGAAACCCGGATACCGGCCCGTGTGCAAGGTCACCTGCGCGTGACGGGCAAAGCGACGCAAAACCTCGAAGTCGCGCAAGGCTCCGCCCCCCGACACCCAGGGGTTGCCGAGGCTGTCGTACGAGTAATAAGCGAGGCGGATTTTACCGTCTTTCACGGCCGAATGTTCCATTTGAAATCCCGCCCCAGCACGCAATTTTTGGTGCCGAAAGGGACGGGAACGGGAGTTTCCTCGCAAACCAGCACGTTGCGCAAAAGATCGGGGAGATCGTCCTGACCGGCTTCGTTGTCGACATAGGGCTTGGGCTCGCTCAACAGCGGATGGTAGTTGTAATTGAACTCGCCCGTGGCTTCCATCATGAATTTGGCCGCATCCCACAGGCCTTGCGGAGTGCCGAAATCATGCCATTGCGCGTCGTCGCAATGCTCGACATGGATCAAGCCGCCGGATTCCAGCGCCCGAATCCAGTAGGGCTTGATGTCCTCGGGACCCGCGCCGACATGGCGTAAAAAATCGCGCTCGTAAAAAGCGATGCCCGCGAAGGTGAGGCGCGCGATTTCTATGCGATGATCGAATTCCCGGTATCCATGCACGCCCAGGAGGCGTCCGCCTTCGGCGCAGGAAAGCGTGTTGTGGGCGGGGCGGAACACTCCCGCCAAGGTGGCCAAAGCGCCGGAACTTTGGTGCCGCTTGTATAAATCCGCGAGATCGACGGTATGGATGAGATCGGCGTTGTGAACCAGAAAGGTTTCGCATTCCCCGAGCATGGGAGCCGCATTGGCCAAGCAGCCGCCCGAGCCCAAGATTTCGGGCTCGTGAACCGTGTCCACGCCCAACCGACGCGCCAAATCGCCGACTTGTTCCGGCAAATGGTGGGTATTGGCCAGCCAGCGGGAAGGCGCCAAAGTTTCGATGGCGAATTTATTGATCTCCAGCGCGCTTTTTCCGAGAAAGGTAAGCGCGGGCTTGGCGATGCGCTCCGTCAAGGGGCGCAGCCTATCGCCTCGCCCGGCGCAAAGCAGATAAACCGCCAGCGACATCAGGGAAACACCGAGGCCAAGGGTCCGCCGATCAGGATTTCGATGGGCAACTTGTGATACTCGTATTCGTAAGGCGGTTCCTTCCAGCGGAAGGTTTCCGGATAATCCCGGCGCACATGGTTGAGCAAGGTCACGGCGGCGCGAAAAGGTTGGAAGGTCCGGCGATCGCGCACGTGGATTTGCGCGCCCCCGCAAAGCTGTCCGGAGAATTTGTGGAAGGTGGGCTGGAAATGCGCCTCGCGGAAGAAAACCCCCGGCAAATTTTCCGCGTTGAGCCGGGCGCACAGATCCCGCGCGTCGATCCAGGGCGCCCCGAAAATCTCGAAAGGCCTCGTGGTGCCCCGCCCTTCGGAAACGTTGGTGGCCTCGAGCAGGCACATGCCGGGATACACCACGGCCGTATCCACGGTGGGAATATTGGGAGACGGGAGAACCCAAGGGAGGCCGGAGGCCTCGAAAAAACCTTCGGGGTCATGGCCTTCCATGGGCAGCACCTTCACATCGCAATTCGGGAACGCCTCCGCCTGGAAAAGGCGCGCCAATTCCCCCAAGGTTTTTCCATGGCGCACGGGAATGGAGTGCAGGCCCACGAAGCTGGCGTATGCGGGATTGAGCGCCGGCCCTTCGACGGCGTTGCCGATGGGGTTGGGGCGATCCAGCACGATGACCGGGATCTTCGCCCGTTCGCAGGCTTTCATGCACAGGTATAAAGTCCAGATGAAGGTGTAATAACGGGCGCCCACGTCCTGCAAATCCACCAGCAAGGCGTCCAAGCCTTGCAGCATCTCGGGCGTGGGCTCGCGGTGATCGCCGTACAGGCTGTACACCGGAATGCCCCAGCGCGGATGGTTGAAGCCGCGCCATTCGATCATGTTGTCCTGGGTTTGGCCGAGATAGCCGTGCTGCGGCCCAAACAAGGCCTTGAGGCGGAACAGATCACCGTCATGGGATTTCAGGATTTCGGAAGCATGCACGAGGTGGGCGGACACCGAGGCGGGATGCAGCACCGCGCCCAGCGCGGCTTTTTTCAGCTCCGGGGGCCAAAGCTCCGGCAGGCGATCCAGGGGGAGTTTTACGCGACGGTGTCCCGAGTTTGGTTCCCGAGTTTTATCGAGGGATATCGGGGGATTATCTTTCGGCATGGCCGGTGCCTGATAAAGGTAGAACCCACACGGATCGGCCGACCACAAAGTGCCCCCGGAAATTTCCGGGGAGAAGAAAGGATCGCATTATGGCTTCGCTCAACAAGGTCATGCTCATCGGCAATCTCGGCAGGGATCCGGAAGTCCGCGCCATCCCCTCCGGCGTCAAGGTCGCCAATTTCTCCATCGCCACGTCGGAGAACTATACCGACAAGACGGGGCAAAAGGTCGAGAAAACCGAATGGCACAACATCGTCATGTGGCGCGGTTTGGCCGAGGTCGCGGAGAAGTACCTGAAAAAGGGCAGCCAGATCTTCGTGGAAGGCCGCCTGCAAACCCGCTCTTGGGACGATCAAAGCGGCCAGAAGAAATATATGACCGAGGTGGTCGCCGACAACATGGTCATGCTCGGGCGTCCCCGCGGCGAAGGCGGGTATTCGGGCGGAGAAAATGCGGGTGGTACGTCCAAACCGGTAGCCGCCGCTTCGGGTTCCAACCTTCCACCGGCGCCGGAAGACGATTTGCCATTTTAAGGGAGCGAAGCTTCGGTCATCGAGTAGCCTGCTCTGCAGGCGTACCGAGATGACCTCTTATTTTCTCCAATCGCCCCAACAGCGACTTGATTTCCTTAGCGGGCAGAAAACCGAGTTGGTTCACGTGGATATCCACCAGCAACTGATCCAGGGGTTTCAGCAAAGCCAGCCCAACCGCGGTGATGCGAGTGGACACCACCCGCCGATCGCCGACGGCGCGAGCGCGAATCACCAGGCGGCGGCGCTGCAATCGATCCAAAAGGCGGGTGATGTCGGGATCGCGCGTCACCATGCGAACGGCGATTTCGCCGCAAGGCAATCCCTTGGGACCGGCGCCGCGCAAAATGCGCAGGACATTGTATTGGGCCGGGGAAATTCCGCGTTCCTTGAAAAGCAGGCTGGGATGGCGGCCTAAAAGATCGGCGGTGCGCACCAGGCTCAGGAACAGCTCTTCCTCGGGATGGGCGAAGGGTTTGCTTTGCTTGAGCTCTTTCAGGAGGCCGCGGGCCATAAAAACATGATACTCGTTGTAACAGCGAACAACAAGGATTTATTTAGTTTTACCACCCCCGGAAAATGCCCGCAAGGAAACCGATGAACCGTTGCCAAACCTCCGCCGGCATCCGAGCCGGAATGCTCGCTTTCGGGATCCTGATCGCATTGGGGACGAAGGCGTCCGCAGGCGGTTTGACGTTGCGCGAGGCCATGCGCGCCGCCACCCAAAACAGCGAAGAAGCGCGGCTGCTTGACGAGAAGGATACTCGCCAGCATTACGTGAAACGGGAAGTTTGGGCGGGAGCCTTGCCCAGCGTGCAGGGTTACGCCAATGCGGGAAGAGGCGCTTCGCCTTTTGATCCCAACGCTTTTTTTCGCGATACCACCGGCAAGGCTCCGTCGGTGATCAACTTTGTCCAGAACCGGTACAGTTACGGCCTTGAAGTTACCCAATCCATTTATTCCTTCGGGCGCCTGGGCCAGGCCTTCAAGGTGGCCGGATTCCGGGACCAAGCCCTCGCCGCCGAGAAAACGCGCGCGCTGCAAGAACTCCAGTTGCGCTCCTTGGACGCCTTTTACGGGGCGGTCACCACCGCGGCCCGTCTGTCGACCTTGGAGGGCTCGCTGAAGCGGCAGAAGGAAACCGTCGCCTTCCTGGAATCGAATTTCCGGATGGGCTCCGGAATGAGGGCCGGCGTGATGCTGGCGGTGGCCTCGCTCAAGGGCCTGGAACCAGAACGCCTCCGGGCCGAGCGGGACGCGGAAGCCGCGCGCATGGCATGCAACCGTATCCTGGGCCGTCCCGTGGGCGACGCGCTCGATCTGGATACCGCGGACATCCCCGATTTCTCCCTGCCGGCGGGAGTTTCCGATTCGCAATGGGTGGAAAAAGCGCAGGCCGATCGCCCCGATCTTCAATCGTTGTCCCTTCAGCGCGACGCTTTGCGCGGCATGGCCAAGGCCGTTTACATGCAGTATCGCCCCAGCTTCGGCTTCCAGGGAAAAGCGGGCATCCTGGCTTATCGCGTCAACGAGCAACTCGCCGATTTCGACAAAAACCTGGAATGGCAGGTGGGCGTCGGCCTGCAATGGAATCTTTTCGACGGGCTGGCCACGGCTTCCCGGGCGCAGCAATACGCCTCGGATGCGCGCAGCCTGGAACTGAACGAAAAACTGGTGCGCCAGATGGCGCGCATCGAAATTGAAACGGCTTTGCGCGAGGCCGCGGCGGCCGATACGGCTTTCCAGGCGGCAGGGCAGGCGCGCGACGCTTCAGCCGAGGCGCAAAAGTTGATGTCGGAGGATTTCCGGGCTGGCAAGGGACAAGTCACGGACTTGCTCGCTGCCGAGGAAGGACTTCGCAACGCGGAATTCGGCGTCCTGGCGGCGCGCTATCAGCGCGTGCGGTCGCGGGCGGCGCTTCGAGTCGCCTTGGGAATGGATTTGATCGAGGAGGTCGGCAAATGAAGTGGATCGGATGGGTCGGCGCGGCCGCGGCTTTGGCCGTGGGAATGTCCGCCTGCAAAAAACGGGAGAAAAAGGAAGAGGTCACCAAGGTGACGGCCGATACGGCCGCCGTCATCCGCGTGGTGGCCGCCACGGTGGAACCGCGCGCTTTCGAGGATTGGGGGCAATACTCCGCCGATTTGCGCGGCGCCGACGACGCCGTGCTCGCCGCGCCGCCCGCGGGAGGCCGGGTGAATCAGGTGTCGGAAGTGGGCCGCACGGTGGCCGTGGGCCAGGCTTTATGCGACATCGAAAGCGAGAAATACCAGGCCATGCAACTGCAGGCCAAGGCGGCGCAGGATTTGGCCCAGGGCGAATTGGAGCGGATGAAGAACAACGTGGACAAGGGTTATGTCGGCAAAGCGGTGCTGGACAAGGCCCAGCTCGATTTTCAAAGCGCACGCGTGGCCATGCTGCAGGCGCAGCGCGCCTACGAGGACAGCCGTTGCCAGGCTCCCTTTTCCGGCATGCTGGTGAGCCGATCCATCGAACGCTTCCAGAACGCGGCGCCCGGATCGCCCACGGTGCGCATTTCCGGTTTGGCCCGACTCGAAGCCGTGGTTTCGATTCCGGAAGGCGAAGCCTTCGATTACCGCGAGGGGCAGAAAGCCGAATTTCAACTGCTGCAAGGAAATGAAAAACCCATCGAAGGGCGCATCCGCGGCCTGGATCGCGCCGTGGAGGCGCATAACCGCACCGTGATGGCGCGCATCGAGATCCCCAATCCCGGCAACCGGCTTCGGCCCGGAATGGTGGGCAAGGCGCGCATACTCCGCAAGCGCTACGAACAGGCCTTGGTGGTCCCCTCCCAGGCCGTATTGCGGCTGCAGGAAGGCACGGCGGTGATGCGCGTGGTCGACGGCCGGGCGCAAAAAGCTGCGGTGGAACTCGGTTCCGCGCGCGGCGATTCGGTGCTGGTGCTGTCGGGCCTCTCGGCCGGCGACCGCATCATCACCGTGGGCTCTTTCCAGGTTTCCGAAGGGACGAAAGTCGAGTTCTAGCATGACGAAGTTCGCCGTCAAGAATCCCGTCACCGTCCTGGTGCTGGCCGCCATCCTCATCGTGGCGGGCCTCGGATCGTATATGGGCATGCCCCGGGAATCCTTCCCCGAGATCAAAATCCCCCTGGTGTTCGTGACCGTGGTGTACCCGGGCGCGTCCCCGGAGGACATGGAAAAGCTGGTCTCGGAGAAAATCGAGGACAAGCTGGAAGGGCTCGACGGGCTCAAGAAGGTCACTTCGACTTCGGGCGAAGGCTATTCCAGCGTGCAGGTGGAATTCAACCCCGACGTGAAAGTGGAAACCGCCCTGCGGCGCGTCAAGGACAAGGTGGACGAGGCCAAACCCGATTTTCCCGACGACGCCAAGGAGCCCGTGGTCCAGGAGCTGAACTTTTCCAATATCCCCATCTTCGTCATCTCCCTTTCCTCCGATTATGAAAACGAGCGACTGGAGCAGATCGCCCAGGATTTGAAGGATCGCATCACCAATATTCCGGGGGTCCTGGAAGCCAGCCTCACGGGCAAGCAGCAGAAAGAAATCGCCATCGACGCCGACCCCTCCAAGCTGCGGCAATACGGCTTGGCGCTGTTCGATCTGGTGAAAGCGGTGCAGAACCAGCATCGCAATATCCCCGGCGGGACGCTGCGCGCCGGCGGCAACCGCTTTTCCATCCAGCTCACCGGCGAGCTGGGATCGCCCGAGGAATTCGGCGATCTCGTCGTGCGCGCCCACGGCGGCGAACTTGTGCGCATGCGCGACGTGGCCCGCGTGTCCTTCCAGTACGCCCGCGATCGCGCCACCATCTTCCGTCTGAACGGCAAGAACTCCCTGGCCATCGCCGTCACCAAGCGCACCGGCTCCAACATCATTCAGCTGGTCGACGAAGCCAAACGGGTGGTGGAGGCGGAAAAGGGCAACTGGCCGCGAGGCACCGAGGTGAGCTACACCTTCGACCAAAGCGTGCAAATCCGCCGCATGGTCAACGAACTGCAGGATCACATCCTGCTCGGCCTGATCCTGGTAATCGGGCTCATTTCCTTCTTTCTCGGGGTGCGCAACAGCATTTTCATCAGCACGGCCATCCCTTTCAGCATGATGATGGGGGCCCTGGTGCTCAGCGCCATGGGCATCACTCTCAACATGGTGGTGCTGTTTTCGTCGGTGATCGCCCTGGGCATGCTCGTCGACGACGGCATCGTGGTGGTGGAGAACATCTACCGCCACCTACAGATGGGGAAGGACAGGGTCGCGGCGGCCATCGACGGCACCAAGGAGGTGGCGGTGCCCGTGACCACGG
>JBGPFT010000107.1:0-7110 GCA_041483475.1 Fibrobacteria bacterium
TCGGGAATAGCATCACCGCCGGAGCGTATCCCGGACTTTTGGCCACCAAATTGGGCCCCAGTTTCACCATGGAAAACGACGGCGTGTCCTCGATGACCATGCTGAAAAGCGGGGACTTCAGCTATTGGACGGGAGGCCGGCTCACGAACGTCTTCGCCCTGCGTCCGGACATCATCACCATCGCCCTGGGCACCAATGACTCGAAGCCCATCAACTGGGACGACAGCGTCAATTTCGTCCGGGATTACACCGCCATGGTGGATACCTTGCTGAGAATTACCCCGGTTCCCCAGATTTGGCTGGTGCTTCCCGCGCCCGCCTGGAAAAACGAATCGGGCACCCAGGCATCCACTTTGATACGGGGATCGGTGATTCGGAATTCCATCATTCCCAGAATCCGGCAAGTGGCTACGGCCAAGGGATTGAACATCATCGATCTCAACACTCCCCTGGCGAACCGCCTCGATCTTTTCCTTCCCGACAGCATTCATCCCTCCGCCGCCGGGGCGGATTCCATCGCCTCCATCATTTTCAGGGCCTTCAAGGCGAGGGCGACGCGCGTGGCCTGCATCGGCAACAGCATCACACAGGGCAACAACTGGGACGCCAATGCTTATCCGGCCCGGCTGGGAATGCTGTTGGGCCGCAATTATTTCGTGGAGAATGAAGGCGTGAGCGGGGCCACCTTGCAAAAGGCCGGTGATTTGCCCTATTGGACCCAGCAGCGTTTCCGCAACGCCTTCGCCCTGCAACCGAATTTCATCACCGTCAAGCTGGGCACCAACGACACCAAGCCCCAAAACTGGAACAACCCGCGTTTTCTCACGGATCTCCGCGCCATGGCGGATACGCTCGCGGCCATGCCGTCCCGGCCCACGGTCTGGTTATGCCTGCCGGTGCCGGTTTGGCCCAATACCTACGGCATAAACTCCACCATCCTGCAAAACGAAGTGATCCCGTTGATCCGGCAGGTGGGCACGGAAAAAAGCCTGACCGTCATCGATCTCAACACTCCTATGCAACCCTTCCAATCCTATTTCGCCGATGGCGTGCATCCCAACAACGCAGGGCTCGATTCCATCGCCCATTGGATTTACCGGGTGCTGAGGACGGCTCCGGTGGCCCTGAACCCGGCGCCGGAATCCGGTTTCCGGCTGTTCCGCGGCTCTGAGAAATGGTTGCGGATCTTCTCCCTGGACGGCCGAAAGGTCGCCCGCGAACGGAAATATCCGGGGACTTACGCCCTCCCGATTTCCTACTGAAGTACGTGAACGGGAAGAATTGTTTTTCGGCTGACGGAGAATTTGTCGGCCTTGAACGAATATAAGTACATCCCTTTTGAAAGATTTCCGCTTTTAAATTCCACGGTATGCTTGCCCGGAGAAAATTTCCTCCCCGCAAGTTCCGCGATTTCTTTTCCCAGCATCGAATACACTTTCAACGAAACAAAAGCCTCGCGGGGTATTTTGAATGCAATCATCGTATTGCCATTGAAACGATTTGAATGGATTTCTCCCACCGAATAACCCTTTTGATCTTCCCGCTCCATCACCTTTACCGTCTGGGTAAACAAATTCAGGTCAACGGATTGGCCCATCAGTTGGTATCCCGGGGCCGTAGGGTGCAGGCCGTCATTTTGATAGGACGCAATCCCAAGCATCGTGGTATCCGTCGAACTCCGCGTCACCCTATCAAAATCGATGACCGCATCGTAATTGCCGACGCCACGGATCCAGGCGTTCACGGTTCTCCGGCATGACTCACTATACTGGTTATAGTAAGCATTACCATTAAAAGGCATTATGGTCGCGCCGTAAACCTTCATGTTTACAGCGTGGGCATCGGTAATCATCTGCCTGTAGGCATTGATGAGATTATTGGCCACCGTAGTTGCAGCCGCAGCAGTAGTGACTCCCCCGATATCATTGACTCCTTCGAAGACGATAACCCATAGCACCCCTTGTTGACCAAGAATGTCCCGCTGATATCGGCTGACCCCGCTTGGGCCTACGCAGAATGAAAGCACGCAGTTGCCTCCCACACCCTGATTGAGAACGCCCACCTGCTGAGTTCCTGGATTATTGAGAAGAGCGATTGATAAAATATCCGGCCATCGATCTTGTCCGTTTGTCGTCGACCCCCGCCCATCGGTGATGGAGTTGCCAAGAATCGCAACAGCGGCCGCAGTATTCGGCGCCCTTACGTCAATCGTATTGATAGCGTACCAATGGTCCGTATTGGAGGAGCCGGTAAAAGCACCCGATGAAGTTTGGTCGCCAGCGAGAATGTAAGACGTGGTTCGAGACCCGGGATGACCGGTAACGGCCACGGACGTTTGTCCAAAGTAAATGGTGATGGCAAGGTCCATCCTTGGCGTCAAAGTGAAGGCGATTGGATCTGAAAAAACCGAAGAATTTGCGCTCATGGTGACGTTTGCATTGCCACCAAATCTCAATTGTTTGGTGGTGGAGGTGTTAATGGCGCCGCCTCCCGTTGAGACTGCGATTTTTACGGAATTCAGGGTCACGGCGCTGGTGCTGAAATCATTGGAAAATTTGAATCTTAGGGTGTCTCCCCCGATGGAAACCCGAACCACCTGTCGCAATGAATTGTTGGTCAAACCCGGCGCAGGAGGCAGGTTAGCCGTTTCCACGAGCTGTTCCGCTGTACTCCAGGTTCCCACCCATTTAGTTTGAGCCTGGGCCGACATTAGCCCGCACATCAAACAAACAGCCATGGACTTCAACATGCAGCCCTCCATTCTCATTTGAACTTAATTCTCTACGCGATTTTCCATCGCGAAAAAAAATCGGAGGACAGGTTTTACAAAAGATTGGAGAAAAAAAACAAGCTGGTTAGCCGGCCTCGTTTTTTTCAGCGTCCAAGGCCAATAAATAAGCGTTGACAAAGCCGTCGAGATCGCCGTCGAGGACGCCCTGCGCGTCCGAGGTTTCGAAATCGGTGCGCACGTCCTTGACCAATTGATAGGGTTGCAGCACATAATTGCGGATTTGGCTGCCCCATTCGATTTTCAATTTGCTTTGCAGCTTGGCGCTGCGTCTGGCCTCTTCCTCTTCCTTCTGCCTTTGATACACCCTGGCCTTCAGCAACTTCATGGCGCTGGCGCGGTTCTTATGCTGTGAACGCTCGCTTTGACAGGCAACCACGATGCCGGTGGGAAGATGGGTCATGCGCACGGCGGAATCGGTTTTATTGATATGCTGCCCGCCCGCGCCTCCGGCCCGGAAAGTGTCGACCTTGATGTCTTCCTCGTTGAGTTCCAACTCCACGTCCTCGACTTCGGGATATACGTTCACGGCGGCGAAGGAGGTGTGCCGGCGCGCGTTGGCGTCGAAGGGCGAAATGCGCACGAGGCGATGCACGCCGTTCTCGGATTTCAAATAGCCGTAGGCGTAATCCCCCGTGACTTCCAAGATGGCGCCCTTGATCCCGGCGTCCTCGGCGGGCTGTTCGTCCAGCACCTCGACCTTGAATCCTCTTTTGATGAACCAATTCATGTACATGCGCAAAAGCATGCGGGCCCAGTCCTGGCTTTCCGTGCCTCCGGCGCCCGGATGGATGGAAATGATGGCGGGCCGGGCATCGTCCTCGCCGCCCAGCATTTTTTTGAGCTCCAATGCGGTGACGCGCTTTTCCAGATCTCGGGCCGAGATCTCGACGTCCTTCAAGACGGCCTCGTCCTTTTCAGCCGCAGCCATTTCGGTCAATTCCGAGAGATCATTCCCCTGCTTGTCCAATTCCTTCCAGGCCTCGATCCAGCCTTGTAGGGTTTTCATCTGCCGCTGGGTTTTTTGCGCCTTGGCGGCATCGCTCCAGAATTCCGGCGACGCGGCGGAGCGTTCGAGCAGCGCTAACTCTTCCTGCTTGCCGGGGATGTCAAAGATACCCCCGGAGTTTGAGGACTCGTGCTTTCAATGCATTCGTGTCGGTCATTTTTTTCTCCTGCTCAAATAAAATCTAGGAAGCGACAGGCGCTTTTCGCACCGCCACTCCCGCCTTTTCCATCTCCGCCTTGATCCCGGCCACGGTGTAGGTCCCGTAATGCACCATGCTGGCCACAAGGGCCGCGTCGGCCTTGCCTTGGCGCAACACGGCCACCAAATGTTCCGGCTTGCCCGCTCCGCCCGACGCGATCACCGGAATACCCACCGCCTCGGAAACTTTCCGCGTCAATTCCAACTCATACCCTTCCTTCGTCCCGTCGGCGTCGATGCTGTTGAGGCAAATCTCCCCCGCCCCGAGGCTTTCGGATTTTTTCGCCCAGGCCACCGCGTCGAGATGCGCGGGCTTGCGGCCTCCCTGGATCACCACCTCATAGCCGGAAGGAAAAGCCGGGTCGCCGCTTTTGCGCGCGTCCATGCCGAGGACTATGCATTGGCTGCCGAAAGCGCGCGCGCCCTGGCGGATGATGTCCGGATCCCTCACCGCCAGGGAATTAACGCTCACCTTTTCGGCTCCGGCCAAAAGCACGGCGCGCATGTCGTCGAGATTGCGGATGCCGCCGCCCACGCTGAACGGGATGAAAACCTTCTTCGCCACCTCGCGCACCATGCCGATGTCGATGGGCCGTCCCTCGGCCGAAGCCGTGATGTCGTAGAACACCAGTTCGTCCACGCCTTCGCGGTAATATTGCGCGGCCATCTCCGCGGGATCCCCGAGATCCACGTTGCCCTGGAATTTCACGCCCTTGGTGACTTTCTTATCGCGCACGTCGAGGCAGATGATGAGACGCTTGGTGAGCATCAGACTTTTCCGTTCCAAGCGCAAAAATTTTTCAGCAAGCGCAGGCCGAACGGCCCGCTTTTCTCTGCGTGGAATTGGCAGGCCACGATGTTATCGCGTGCCAGCAGGGAAGAAAAATTCGTTCCGCCGTATTCCGTGTTCGCCAAGACCCATGCCTTATCGACGGGAGCCGGGTAATAGCCGTGCACGAAGTAGAACTCCCCGCCGTCCGGAATCCCTTCCAACACGGGATGCTTACGCGCGAAACGCACTTGGTTCCATCCCATATGCGGAATTTTGACTCCGGGCGCCCTTTGGAAGCGCCGCACCTCACCCGACAAAACCCCGAGGCAGGAGATGCCTCCATCCTCGTCGCTTTTTTCCAACAGCACTTGGCAACCGATGCATATGCCAAGATACGGGCGGCCCGAGGCGATGAAAGCCTTCACCGCCGCATCGAGGCGGCGCTGCGTCAATCCCTCCATGGCCGCTCCCGCCGCACCCACGCCGGGAAAGATCAGGTGGTCGGCCTGGGCCACGATCTCGGGATCCGAAGTGATGACCCCGTCCAAGCTCACCTCGCGCAAGGCCAATTGCACCGAGGTAAGGTTGCCGGCGTTGTAATCGACGATGGCGATCATGATGGATTCAAAGGCCCCGTGGTTCCCTTCGTAGGGGCAACCCGCGGGTTGCCCCTACGAAGGGACTCCCATGATTGCGTCAATAATTTTTCCGTTTTGTGAATTTGACCCGCTTCGATAATTCCAAATCGGATTCCGCTGCCACGTCGCCCTCCGGCTCGAAGCCGAGATCGCGGATCATCTCCAGATCCAGCGCGACGGCCTGACCCTCGGTGGTGAGATAGTCGCCCACGAACAGCGAATTGGCGGCGTAAAGCCCCAGCGGCTGCAGCCCGCGCAAATGCAATTCGCGTCCACCCGCGATGCGCAAGGTGGCGCGCGGATTGAGGAAGCGGAACAGGCACAGGATTTTCAGGCATTGCATGGGCGTCAATTCCTGCCTATCCACCATGGGCGTTCCGGGAACGGGCACGAGAAAATTGACGGGAATGGATTCCACCTGCAATTCGCGCAGGCGATAAGCCACGTCCAGCATATCCTCGCGCGTCTCGCCCATTCCGAACAGGGCCCCGCTGCAAGCGGAAATCCCGGCGGATTGGACCTTGCGCACGGTATCGAGCCGATCGGCAAAGCTGTGGGTGGAGCAGATTTCGCCGTAATGCCGCTCCGAGGTGTTGAGGTTGTGGTTGTATGCGGTCACTCCCGCGGCTTCGAGCTTTTCCGCCTGGCCGTCCTTGAGCAAGCCGAGACAGGCGCATAATTCCAGTTCCGGATATTTCGCGCGCACACGCCGCACCGACTCGGCCACCGATCCCACGTCCTTGTCGCTGGGGCCACGCATGCTGGCCACCATGCACAGGCGCGTGGCTTTGCTCGCCACCGCTTTCTCGGCCGCCGCCATCACGTCTTCCGGCCCCAGCATCCGGTATTTGTCCACGGGCGCGTCGGAAATGCTCGATTGGGAACAGTAGCCGCAATCCTCCTGGCAAATGCCGCTTTGGATGTTCAACAGGAAATTCAGCTTCACCCGTTTTCCGAAATAGGCCTGGCGCACCTTGAAGGCGGACCGGAGCAAGGTGAGCACATCGTCATCCGGCCAATTCAGCACCGAAAGCGCTTCTTCCCGGGTTAATTCCTCGCCGGCCAAGCTTTTTTCGGCCAAATCAAGGGCTGCTGAAGTCCGTGTTTCGATCGGGGCAGCGCTCATCAAGGCCTCCGGAATGAGGCTTGAAATATAGGACTTGCGGGGACGTACTCCGAAAACTACGGCGACGGAATTCTGGGGGAAGTGGCGATGGTGCCGATCTCACCCACGGCCACGAGTTGTCCCGTTCCCGAGCCGGCCTGCGGTGAGCCTGCCGAACCCGTCCAAATCACCGACTTCAATTTGGCGGCCGTGGCCGAACTCCTGCTGTTCCAACTGATTTTTTCGGGCGAGGTGAGCACGGAGCCCCCGTCGCCCACCGCCACTAATTGCCCGCCCGTCCAAGTCAGCGAGGACAGATTGACCGGGGTTCCGGAATTCTTGCGGGTCCAGATAATGCCGTCGGGCGAACTGAGGATGACGCCCGAACCCGCAGCCACCATTTGCCCGCCGGTCCAGATCACGGAGGCCAGATTTTCCTCGGTTCCGGAAGTTCTTTCGGACCAGGTGATCCCATCCGGGGAAATCAGGATGGCCCCGCCGGATCCCACCGCCACGAATTGGTTATTTGCCTTCGCCACCGAGAACAGGGAGGACTTGGTTCTCGGTTTCCTTCCCATCCAGGTGATGCCGTCCGGCGAA
>JBGPFT010000108.1:0-7101 GCA_041483475.1 Fibrobacteria bacterium
CGCCGGTGGAAGGCGTGAAAACGGCGCCGATGGGAAGGAAGGCGGCTTGCAAGGTCACCGCATCGCCGTCCGGATCCGTGGACGCAACCGTTCCCGCCACCGATCCTCCTTCAAAGATCGCGGTGTCCGCGGGGCGCTGCACGATGGTCGGCGACCGGTCGGTGTTGGCGATACGGAGGGGCACATATTCGGTGTCGTGCAATCCCAGCGCAGTGGCGATGAAGCGCACCGAGTAGGAGCCGGAATCCCCGTAACCAGGCGTGCCATAAAGCGCATATCCGTCGAAAACGGCCCAGGCAGGCAGGTTGGAGGCGGTCACGGTGATTGGGTCGTAATCCGGGTCGGAGGCCAAGGCGTAAAAGATCATGTAATTCCCTTCCGTTCCCGCCTGCGGACCCACAGGGGTAATGGCGGGAGGCCGGTCCACGTTAAGCACCCGCACGGTCACAAGTTTATAATCCAACAGATCGTTTGCCGTATCTCCAGCGGGGGAATAGGCCACGAACCAAACCGAGGCATAAGTTCCGGAATCGAAATACGTAGGAGTCCAATGCAATTCCGAGCCCACCATGATGGCGCCGGGAGGGAGGTTCCAGACTTCGTAACGGATGGAATCGCCGTCTGGATCCGTGGCGGGAATGGGCCAAACCACGGTCTGCCCCTCGCGGAAGGTCGTATCGTTGACGGCGCCCATCACAGGACGTCGATCGACATTGTTGATGGTGACGACGACGGTGTCGGTATCGGCCAGGGCATTGGATTGTCCGCGGAATCTCAGCGGGTAATTCCCGGCCTGGGAATAGTTGGGAATCCAGGAGAAGTTGCCGCCGGAAAAGGACGAACCCGCGGGCGGGTTAAGGAGGGACAAGGCGACCGCGTCACCGTCGGGGTCGGAAGCGGTGACGGCGAAGCCCACGAACCAGGTTTCATAGGAACTTTGATCCGGCCCGGCGTTCACTACGGGAGGTTGGTCGGCGTTGGTGACGGTGACGACGATGGTGTCGGTGTCGGTCAATGAATTGGCTTGTCCGCAGACAAGGATGGAATAGGAACCGGCCTGGGAAAAGTTGGGGGTCCAATTGAAATTGCTTCCGATGAGGGAGGCACCGGCGGGCGGGCTGATGAGACTCAAGACCACCGGGTCGCCATCGGGGTCCGAAGCGGCGATGGCGAAGGAAAGCAGCTGATTTTCGGGGACGCTGCGATCCGGTCCCGCGTTGACTACGGGGGGCCGGTCGACATTGCTCACCGTCACGGTGACGGTGTCGGTGTCCGCCAGGGCGTTGGATTGTCCGCGCGCTAAAATCGAATAGACTCCGGATTGGGAATAGGTGGGGGTCCAGTTGAAATTGCCCCCGACGATGGTGGCCCCTGCCGGTGGATTTATCAAAGTCAATGCGACCGCATCACCGTCCGGGTCGGAGGAGGTGATGGCGAAGGACAGGAGCGATCCCTCATTCACGCTTCGGTCGATACCCGCGTCGACGACGGGCGGCCGGTCGATATTGTTGACGGTGACGGCGACGGTGTCGGTGTCGGCCAGGGCGTTGGATTGCCCGCGCACCAGAATCGAATACACTCCGGATTGGGAATAGGTGGGGGTCCAGTTGAAATTGCCCCCGACGATGGCGGCCCCGGCGGGAGGGCTTATCAAGGTCAAAGCGACCGCATCACCGTCCGGGTCGGAGGAGGTGATGGCGAAGGACAGGAGCGATCCCTCATTCACGCTTCGGTCGATACCCGCGTCGACGACGGGGGGCCGATCGGTGTTGTTCACCGTCACGACGACGGTGTCGGTGTCGGCTAGGGCGTTGGATTGCCCGCGAAACCAAAGGGGATAGGAACCGGATTGGGAAAAGTTCGGAGTCCAGGAGAAGGTTCCGCCGGCGAACGAGGAGCCTGCGGGGGGATTGAGCAGGGTCAAGGTCACAAAATCCCCGTCGGGGTCCGTGCCGATGATGGGAAAACTTAGAGGGGAGTTCTCACTCACGCTTTGATCGGGTCCGGCGCTGACCACGGGAGGCCGGTCTACGTTGATTACGGTGACGACGACGGTGTCGGTGTCGGCCAAGGCGTTCGACTGCCCCCGTACCCGTATGGAATAGACTCCGGATTGGGAATAGGTGGGGGTCCAGTTGAAATTGCCCCCGATGACGGAAGCCCCGGCCGGGGGGCTGATCAAGGTCAAGGTGACAACATCTCCGTCCGGGTCGGAAGCAGTAATGGCGAAGGACAGAAGCTGGTTTTCATTCACGCTTCGATCGATGCCCGCATCGACGACGGGCGGCCGGTCGATATTGTTCACGGTGACGATGACGGTATCGGTATCGGCCAGGGCGTTGGATGCGCCCCGGAAGCGGAGGGAGTAGGAACCGCTTTGGGCGAAAGACGGCGTCCAAGAGAAGGCTCCCGTGCCCGGCGTGAATGTGGCTCCGGCAGGGAGGTTCAAAGCCGAAAGTATTACTGCATCTCCGTCGGGATCGGTGCCGGTAACCGTGAATCCCAAGGCCTGGTTTTCGTTCACGCTTTGATCGACACCTGCGTCGACGACGGGCGGGCGGTCGACGTTGTTGACGGTGACGACGACGGTATCGGTGTCGGCCAGGGAGTTGGATACGCCGCGAAAACGCAGGGAGTAGACCGCCGCTTGGATGAAGGAGGGCGTCCAGGAAAAAGCTCCCGTGCCCGGGGTGAAAGTGGCTCCGGGAGGAAGGTTCAAGGCAGAAAGCGTTACTACATCTCCGTCGGGATCGGTGCCGGTAATCGTGAATCCCAACGCCTGGTTCTCGTTCACGGTTCGGTCGATACCGGCGTCGACGATGGGCGGGCGGTCGACGTTGTTGACGGTGACGACGACGGTATCGGTGTCGGCCAGCGAGTTGGATTGCCCCCGGATGAGGATGGAATAGACACCGGACTGGGCGAAGGAAGGCGTCCAATTGAAATTGCTTCCGACCACGGAAGCTCCGGCGGGCGGGCCAATTAAACTAAGGGTTACCGGATCACCGTCGGGGTCGGAGGTAGCAATGGCGAAGGAAAGGAATTGGCCTTCATTGACGGAGCGATCCGGGCCGCCGTTCACCGTGGGCGGGCTGTCGAATATCGTCAGGGACTTGAAGGCGTTCAACCGGCCGTAACCGTATTCCCGATGCATACCGCCCGCATAGCCGCCGGAATAGGCAACCCCGCCGATTTTGTCGCAGCCGCGGCGCAGCAAATCCACGATTTGATTGCGCGTATAGGTCGGGTAGCGGGATATCACCAGGGCCGTAACTCCGGCCGCAAGGGGGGTGGCCGAAGAAGTTCCGCCGAAGGAAGAGGAATAGGACGTGGGGTCGTATCCCAGGGCGCCGGTGCGATCCGTGGTGGAAATTCCCACCCAGGTTCCGCTGCTGGGAGCCACGAAGTCGACGGTTTTTGCCGAACCCGTCACCGTGTACTGGCTGTAGCCGACGCGGTAATCGTATTCGGTGGATGCGCCCACGGCGATGGAACTGTACGAGGAGGCGGGAAAGCTGAGCGTGTCGGTCTTGGTGTCCACTCCGCCGGGGATCCGCACCGTCTGGATCAAGGTGCCGGCGTTGTTGTAGAAACGGATGTGCAGGGAGTCGTCGGTTTGGCTGGCGCGGCGCAGCATGAATTGCAGGAAGTCGGTGGCCGCATAGTTGCGCAAGGGCATGCGCAGCTCGGAAAATCCGTTAGAGCCCACGGCTCCCGAGCATACCGATTGCTGATCCCCGCTTCCGTTGTAGAACACGCCGCTGTTCACCGCCCAAGTCGTGGTGCCGTTGGCGTCCCAGCCTGCGGGGAGTCCGGCCCCGGCGAAAGACTCCAGCAGAGCCGGGGATATTGAGGACGATACGGACACGTTGTCCAGGCAATCGCGATCCTCGCCGGCCCCGCCCCCGGTTTTCTTGTAGCGGAAAGCGATGCGGTAACTGCCCGCCGGCACGTAAGAGCCGATCTGGAAGAAATAGGAAGACCCGTTCAAATCGCTTTTGAAATCGCTGCCGTCGTTTCCGGCGGCGAACAACACCACGGATCCCTTTCCGGCCAGGCCGGTGGTGCCCGGACTGCGGCCTCGGGTGCTGGCGTCACGGATGGCGTCGCGCAAGGCGCTGGTGAAGGGGGCGAGGCCCCAGCTGTTTGACAGCACATCGGCGTCCACGGTGTCTGACGCCCAGCGGATGGCCTGGCTGATGCCCGTGACGCTGGCCCAGGTGGCGCCCGTGGCGATCTTGATGGGCAAAATTTTCACTTTCGGAGCCGCGCCGCTGACGCCAATGCCGTTATTGCCCACGGCTGCCGCCACCCCCGCCACCGCCGTGCCATGATCGTCCGTGGGATCGGAAGGGTCCGGGTTGTTGAAGGGACCGACTCCCGAGTAATTGCGGCCTCCCGCCTTGATGTTCGCGGCCAGATCGGGATGCGTTCGTTCCACGCCGTCATCGATGATGGCGATGGTGATGGAGGTGTCGCCCTGGGTGATGTTCCAAGCCGAGTCGGCCTTTACGTCGGCCCCGGCCGTTCCGAAACCGCCCTGGGCGGTATTGCGTAAATGCCATTGATTCGGAAACATCGGATCGTTGGGGACGAAATTCTTCTTGGGCGGGAACAGCATTTCCGGTTCGGCCCATTCCACTCCGGCATCGCCGCGCAATCCATTCGCAAAGGTGAAGGGGTCGGAGTCGGGATTGGACATGATGAAAATGAAGGTTTTCGCCTCCATCGGTCCTTCCAAAGTCAATCCATGGCCTTGCGCCCAGGCGGCCAAGTCCCCGGGCAACGCATCGTTCCATTTCACCACGATGCGCTCGGTGGCGGTGAACTCGACCCGGTTCGAACGATCGTAAAGCACGGGCCGGGTGAAGGCCACGCCCGCTTCCCCGCGAATCAAGGAGTCGAGGCGATGCGGGAAAGGCGTGCCTCCCGGCCCATCGGCTTCAACGAGTTCCGTTCGAAATCTGCCCTGATGCGCGAAACGCGAATGGGTAGAGAATGATGCGCCCGGGATTTTCCAGGAACGGGTGGCGGCCAGTTGTCTTCCGGGCCGTAGAAAGGCGGCAACTTTCCGGGTATGGCGCAGTACCGGGATTTTCCGGCCATCGAAGTTCAGAAAATCGCCGGCGTTTTCATAATCCTGGGCGAAAACGGCAGAAATAAGAAACAGCAACGCACCGAAAGCGGAAGCAAAATTACGCGGATGTTTCGACACCAAAACCCCAACCCATCCGGCCGATTGGAAACGGCCTCTATGAAGTTACCAGGGTCGCCGGTTCGCCGCAAGGAGAATATGGGGCTTTCCCCAAGGTTTACTCATCCGTGACGCAGCCGAGCGAGGCTGGGCTGACGTTTTTGATGTATTTGTAAAGCGTTCCCCTCGTCACTTTGTAGGGTGGGGGAGTCCAGAGTCTGAACCGGGCCGCAATTTCAGCCTCCGTGAGATCCGCTTCCAGACGGTTCTTCACCGCGTCGATGGTCACCACGTCGCCGTCGCGCAACACGGCCAGTAGGCCGCCCGCCTGTGCTTCCGGGGTTACATGTCCCACCACGAAACCGTGCGTCCCGCCGGAAAAACGTCCGTCGGTGATGAGAGCCACGCTTTTCCCGAGCCCCGCTCCCATGATGGCCGAGGTGACGGTGAGCATTTCGCTCATGCCCGGCCCGCCTTTGGGGCCTTCATAGCGGATCACCACCACGTCGCCGGCTTTGATCTTTTTTTGCTCCAGGGCGTGCAGGCAATCTTCTTCGGAGTCGTACACCTTGGCGGGGCCGGTGAAGGTCAAGCCTTCCTTCCCCGTGATCTTGGCCACGGCGCCATCGGTGGTGAGGTTGCCGTACAAAATCCGGATATGCCCCGTGGCCTTGATGGGCTGAGAGACGGGGAAAATCACCTTTTGCCCTTCGCGCAAGCCGGGAAGGGACTCCACGTTTTCCGCCAAAGATTTTCCGGTCACGGTAAGGCAATCTCCGTGAAGCAGGCCTTCCTTGATCAATAGTTTTTGCACCGCCGGAACTCCGCCCACGACGTGCAAATCTTCCATCACATATTTGCCGCTGGGTTTCAGGTCGGCGAGGAAAGGCGTTTTGTCGCTGACGCGCTGGAAATCGTCGATGCCGAGTTCCACGCCCGCGGCGCGGGCCATGGCGATGAGATGCAACACCGCGTTGGTAGAACCTCCCAGGGCCATGACCATGACCATGGCGTTCTCGAAAGCCTTGCGGGTCATGATGTCGCGCGGCTTGATGTCTTTTTCGAGCAGGTTGCGCATGGCCTTGCCCAAGGTCAGGCATTCCCGGAATTTCTCGTCGCTTACCGCAGGCGAAGAGGAGTCGTAAGGCAAAGACATTCCCAAGGTTTCGATGGCCGAGGCCATGGTATTGGCCGTGTACATCCCGCCGCAAGCCCCCTGACCGGGACAAGCATGCTTAAGAACCTCGTTCATGCCGCCCTCGGTGAGCCGCCCCGCCAGGTATTCACCGTAGGCCTCGAAAGCCGAGACCACGTCGAGTTTCTTCCCGTCAAAGTACCCCGGCAAAATGGTACCGCCGTATACCATGATGCTGGGCCGGTTGAAACGCGCCATGGCCATCACCGACCCGGGCATGTTCTTGTCGCACCCCGCTACCGAAATATTTCCATCGTACCATTGAGCCCGCGTCACGGTTTCGATGGAATCGGCGATGAGGTCCCGCGATTGCAAGCTGTAATTCATCCCCTCCGTGCCCATGGAAATGCCGTCGCTGACCCCGATGGTATGGAACATCAATCCCACCATTCCCTCGTCCTTCAAGCTCTGCTTGATATGGCCGGCCAAATCGTTCAAATGCATGTTGCAGGGATTGCCGTCATAGCCCATGCTGGCCACGCCCACCTGGGGTTTTCGCAGGTCTTCCTCGCTAAGCCCGATGGCATGCAGCATGGCCCGTGAGGCGGGCTGGGAAATGGTTTCGGTGAGACGGGAGCTGTACTTGTTGAGCTTGGACATGATGCTCCGGGGAGGGGGGTGAAGTCTAGAATTTACCGGAAAAGATGCTCCATATAAGCGGCGAAGAGCGGAAAACGGGCGCCGATAAAGCCGATCAGACACAGCAAGGAAA
>JBGPFT010000109.1:0-7093 GCA_041483475.1 Fibrobacteria bacterium
CTCGCCCACGTCACGGAGTACAGTCCGTCCGTAGCCCCCGAGCTTCTGGCGGTCCAGATATTGCCGTTTGGGGATGTGAGGATCGTGCCGCCACCCCCTGCGGCCACGAGTTGGCTGCCCGTCCACGTTACGGAAAGCAGCGTAATGGTCGTTCCCGAGCTTTTTGTGGTCCAGGTAATGCCGTCCGGGGAAGTGAGGACGGCGCCGAAATCCCCCACGGCCACGATCAAAACGCCCGTCCACGTCACGGACCTCAGTGAAGCTGTTGTCGAAGTTCCGGCGGTCCAGATGATACCGTCCGGGGAAGTGAGAACCCCGCCACCGCCCACGCATACGAATCGGCTGCCCGTCCACGTCACGGAGGACAGCGAATTCGTCGTTCCGGAGCTTCTGACCGTCCAGGAAATGCCGTCAGCGGCATCCGGGGAAGTAGGGTTATTCGAACAGCCCGAAAAGGCCAGGATGCCGACAAGAAAAGCGAATTTTTTCACTCGGCGAACTAACGGATAAGTAATAGTTCGGTTCGGCTTATATCGGCGGGCATCTCCGCGCGGGTTGCTCCCGGCGGCACGGATATCCGGTGATGCAACGCGCCGTTCACGTCGAATACTTCCACGCTTCGGGCCCGGCTGGAAGCGGGGAATTCCACCGTCAGGCGTCCGCTGATCCAATACGTTTTCCATCCGCCCGAAACGCTTCGGGACGGCAGAATGCCCGCGCTGGAATTCGGATTCAGATCCACGACGGTGGTTTGTCCGAGTAAGACACCCACGTTGTTGCGGACGGCATTATTGAAGGTGGCCGCGCTGGCGGTAACGGTATAACCGCTCTGAGCGGTGTCAACGGCAACGAATTGATAATGCCCGAGCGAATCGGTATAGGTGGTTTGCGGGGCGATCCCCCCACCGGTGATGGTGACCAGGGCGCCCACCAAGGGCAGGCCCGAATTCGCGCTGGCTACCGTTCCCGAAACCGAACCGGTAGTGCCGCCGATGGAACCGGGGATCATGCTGAAGTCGGCGATGCCGCTACGGCGCGCGTCGGTGATGGTCACGGTGTTATTGGTTGCGGTTTGGAAGCCGGTGGCGGTTACGGTGATCAGGTAATTGTTCCCGTTGGAAACGCTGTCGAACAGGTACATCCCCTGGGCGTCGGTGGAAAGGGTTTCGGGGACGAAGCTGCCGTTGGACGGCAAGGTGAGCACGACTTGGGCGCCGACCACGGGATTCCCGTTCACGGAATTGCTCACGGTGCCCCGGATGGTGGCGGTGACCTGGAGGTTGAAGTTCTGGTTCGAATAACCCGTGGGGACCGTGATGCCTGTACGGATGGCGGAATTATAAAGCGGAGCCGTGACGATCATGGTGTAGCCCCCGGCGGGGGGGACATTGAATATGTCGTAATACCCTTGGGCGTCGCTGCGGGCGCTGTCCAGCAAGATCCCGTTGTGATCGAAAATTCTCACTAAAGCGTTGGCGATGGGAATGGTCGTATTGACTTGGAGCACTTGGCCCCAAACCGTTCCCAAATTGGATTGCAGGTTCAAATCCACGACCGTGGTTTGGCTGTCGATAATATTCAAATTGACTGGGTTGCTGTTGTTGTAGGTGGCCGCGCTGGCGTCGATGGTATAACCGTTCTGCGCGGGAATGCTATCGAATCGATATTGTCCCTGGGCATTGGTCGTGGTGGTTTCCGGGGTGAAGCCGCCCCGTGAAATGATGATTTGGGCGCCGGCGATAAGCGCGCCCGAGTTCGCGCTCGCCACCACTCCCGTAACAGATCCGGTACCGGCGACTCCGATCGGAACCAAACTGAAGTCGGCGATTCCGGCGCGGCGCGCATCGGTGATGATCACCGTGTTGTTGACGGCGGTCTGGAAACCCGTCGCTGTTACGGTGATCCGGTAAGTAAACCCGTTGGAATTGGAAACGCTGTCGAACAGGTACATCCCCTGGGCGTCGGTGAAAAGGGTTTCGGGGACGAAGCTCCCGCTGATCGGCAAAGTGAGTACGACTTGGGCGCGGGACACGGGATACCCATTCGCCGAATTGGTCACCGTTCCTCTGACGGTGGCCGTGACCTGGAGATCGAAGTCCTGGGTCAAGGGATTCGTTGTAACCGTCACTCCGGTGCGGATGATGGAATTAAAAAGCGGAGCCGTGGCGATCATGGTGTAGTTTCCGGCGGGGACATTGAATAGGCTGTACTGACCCAGGATGTCGGTAAAGGCGCTGTCCTGGTAGGGGCCTCCGCTGATCTTCACTTTGGCATTGGCGACGGTCTGATTGGTCCTGGCATTGGTCACCGTTCCCGAGACGGTGCCGGCCCAAAGCGAAACCGGCAAAAGCGTCAGTGCAAAAAGAAAAATCCCCATTGTTTTTCCGGATACTTTCATAACACCCTCCCCGCCGATGCGCGAAACCTGTTTGGATAACCTAGGGCAGCCTTCGTTAAAATGACGGTAAAATCCGTGTCAGAGAGAGGGAACGCGAAGATTCACCTAAAATGGCGGAAATATTCGGTCGAAACGGTACAATTTGAAAAAAACCTCCCCAGTCCCGAGGATGGGAAAGGGGAGGGAAAGAGAAGAATTACTTAGCGGCGGGGGCCGGGGCGGCTTCCGTCTTGGTCTTGGTCTTCGCGGCGGCCACAGGCGCAACCTTGATCGAGGAGGCGGTATTCGTGCCGTTTTCCGTGGTGTATTTTACGGTCACCTTGGCGCCGGCTGCGATATCGGCTAAGGCGCAGGCCATCTTGCCCTGCATGATTTTCGCGGTGGCGGGCACCGAGAAAGTTTCATCGGCTTTTTTGCCCTTGACCACGATGGTGTTGCCGACCGCGTCGGTGGACACGACGGTACCCTTGATCGACATGGACTTCATCTTGGCCGGGGCGGCGGCGGCGGGTTTGGCTTCGGCGGCGGGAGCGGCGGCTGCCGCTTCATCCGCCATGGCGGCGACTTGGAAAGCGAGCATGGCGCTCAATGCGTAAGCGTAAGTTTTCATGGGTTTATCTCCTTATAGGTTCTTCCACATGGAAGATTGGCCAAATATCAGTGCAAGGGACATGCCCGTCCGAATCCATGAAATTTCCGTGGAAATTGCTTCGGATTCTTTGCCGGGGAAAACCGCTAACCCAGATGGGTTAACCCGCGACCGAAATGGGTTAGCGCCCCTTGAGTCCGAATTTTCCGGCTCGATACTGGAAGGTCCGATAAGTCATGCCCAAAAGCTTGGCGGCCTCGGCCATCACTCCATCGCTGCGATCCAAGGCCTGGCTCATCAAGCTGCGCTCCACATCTTCGAAAACCACGCCTTTCGAGGGGAGGTCGAAGAATGCGGTGGATCCTCCCGCCGCGGATCTTGGCGTCGGCTGGTGCAATTCGGAAGGCAGATCCTCCAACTCGATCCGGAGATTGCGCGTCAGTACGCATATTCGCTCCAGAACGGCTTCCAGCTCCCTCACGTTACCGGGCCAGTCGTAACGGCTTAACGCCTCCAGGGCATCGTCCGCGATGGACTTGCGGCGCGAGGGGTGGGACAGGAATTGATGGGCGAGGGGCGGGATGTCCTCCTTGCGCTCGCGCAAAGGGGGGATCAGGATGGGGATGACGTTCAACCGATAATACAGATCTTCGCGGAATGCGCCTTGGCGGATGGCCTCTTGCAGGTTTTGATTCGTGGCGGCCAGGATGCGGAGATTCACGGGAATGGAAACAATGCCTCCGACCCGGCGGATTTCCCGCTCTTGAATGGCGCGCAGCAACTTGGCTTGCAGGCTTTGAGGCATGTCGCCCACTTCATCGAGAAAAAGCGTGCCGCCTTCCGCCGCCTCGAACAACCCGATTTTCCGGGATATGGCGCCCGTGAAAGCGCCTTTTTCATGCCCGAAAAGTTCGGTTTCCAGCAGGGTTTCCGGAAACGCCGAGCAGTTGATGCTCAGCATGGGGCTGCCGCCGCGCGCCCCGCGCGCATGGATCAGTTTGGCCACGCGTTCCTTGCCCGTGCCGCTTTCCCCCTGGATGAGGACGGTGGCGTCGCTGCGCGACACCAATTCGATGGTTTCCAGGATGGCCTTCATGGATGCCGACTCGGCCACTAAACCCTGCCCGATTCCGGCCTGCGAAGCCTGGCGCCAGCCCAGGGAATTGCGCCGCAGCGCCGATTTCTCGGCTGCGCGCTGCACCAGCAACACCAATTCGTCCTTGTCCAGGGGTTTGTTGAGATAGTCGTAGGCGCCCAGGCGCATGGCCTTCACGGCCGTGTCCACGCTGCCGAAGGCCGTCACCACCACCACTTCCGGAGCCGGCGTGAGCTTCATCGCCGATTCCAGCAGGTGCAAACCGCCTTGCCCGGGCATGCGCATGTCGGTGAGTACGACTTCGCAGGGGCGCTGCTGCAAGCGCTCCAGCGCTTCCTCAGCCGATCCCGCTTCCAGGATTTCATGCCCCTCGCCCTTGAGGATGCTGGCCGCGATGCGCCGCTGGGCCTGGTCGTCGTCCGCGATCAGAACTTTCGCCATCACGCCTTTCCGGGCAGCCGGATCTCGAAGCGGGCCCCGCCCTCGGGGCGATTGGATGCTTTCGCGCTTCCGCCGTGTTCCTCGGCGATCCGGCGCACCAGCGCCAAGCCCAGACCGACGCCGTTTTCCTTGCGGGTGAAATACGCGTCGAACACACGGCCGAGGTCGCCGGGGGAAATTCCCGTCCCGTTGTCCAGCACCCGAATTCCGATCCAATTCCGCCCGTCGCCCTCCGTCGCGAGGATGGATGAAAATTCCACTTCGATGCGGCCGTTTTCCGGCGCGGCTTCCACCGCGTTCAGCAACAGGTTCAGGAGCAGGAGCCGGATTTGCTCCTTGTCGGCGTGGAGTTCCAGGGATTCCGCGGCTTTTCCGTCGATGGCAACGCCTTTGGCCGCCAGCTGAGGCCGCAGCAAAACCTGGACTTCCTCCAGGACCTCAGGTAAAAGGAATGGCTCGCGGCGCAATCGGCCGGGTCGGCTCACTGACAGAAAATGGTGTACCACTTGGTTCAAGTGGCGCACTTCCGCTTGCAGCGACTTCATCAATTCCTCGAAGTCGTTGCGACGGCCCGGATCGGCGGGAGCGAAGGAGCCTTCCAGATGCCCGGCGGTCAGGTTGATCAGGTTCAAGGGATTGCGGATTTCATGGGCCAGGCTGGCCGCCATTTCCGCCACCAGCGATTGCCGTTCCAATTGCCGCAATTTATCCTCCAGGCTTTTCCGCTCCGCGAGGCGTTCCACCATGCCGTTGAACGAACTGAAAAGCCGCGCGACCTCGTCGTTCCGGCCCAGGCCGGGAAGGCGCAGGCCTAAATCGCCGGCCGCCACCTTCGCGGCCGCGGAGCCCAAGGTGCGCAGGGGTTGGTTCAACCGGTGCAGAAGATAGGAGGAGGCCACGAATGCCAGCATCAGGGCCACCAAAGCCACCACGAGATTTCGCACCAGGGCCTGTTCCACCAGTCCGCGGAAATCGCGCAGGACGATCAAGGTTTGCACCATGCCGATGACGCGCTGGTCGCGGACGATGGGCACGCGCACCTCGTAGCGCAGGTTTTGTCCCAAGGTGTCGCCGGCTCCCAGTTCCTCGCGGACGACGATTTCCTTGCCCGTCAGTTTCGCCATTTCCTTGCCCGTCAATTTCGAAAGGTGCCCCACCTTGCCGGGGTTGCTGCTGGCCACGATTTCCTGGCGGTTGCTGATGACGTGCACCTCCCGCACGCTTTTTCGGGCCGCGGTCTCCTTCACGAAACGCTCCAGCACTTCGCGATCCGGTCCTTCTTCGGCCGAAAGTTTCTGCGAGGATTGGTGCACGGTGTTGCCGATTTCCCGCAGGTTGTCGCCGATGTCCGCCAAAAGACGCCGCGCGGTGCGCACATGGAAATAGGACATCAGGGCCGCCACGGCCACGACGAGGATGGCGAAGGCCAGTATGAGGCGCGCCTGCAGGCTCATAAACGCCAACAATAGAAACCCCCGCGCCTTTGGGACGCGGGGTGATCAAGCTTCGGGACAGATTACTTGGATAATTTCTTCAAAAGACGTTGCAGCTTGCCGGACTGACCTCGGAGCACTTTCGCCGCGGCCAAGGCGCTCTTCAAGGTGCGCAGCTTGCGGCCGTCAAGGCCGGCTTTGACGGGGCGGCCTTTGCGTCCGCGCTTGCCGGCGCCTTCCGGGCCGTTTTTCATCCAACGGCGCAGGGCGATGTAGGACACGCCGAATTTCCTGCAGGCGGCGCTGATGCCGCCGCGCCCTTTCTTGGCGGCAAAGGCGAGGATTCTTCTGCGCTGGGCGGGAGTGTAGCGTTTTCCGGTATTTCCTTTTTTGCGAGCGGCCATGTGAATGGGGTATCCTTTCCATTTTGCGCTTCCGGAGTAGTGGAAAGCCGGAAGATTGAGGTGAACGGCACGGATATATTAGCAATAAGTATTATAAAAAACAAGGCGATGATTCATCTAGTAAAGTTGCTAGTGCTTTCGAATCCATCGGTTTATAGGTTTTCCGGATGCGAGAAATCACGGCGGGCCCTTTCCGGTTTTTGAATCCGGACAATCCTCCCCATCTGACCTTGAAAAAGCGCACGGGAACCATGACACTTGCCGAGATCCGGCGTGAACCGCCATCCGTCGCGATAGGAGGCAAGAGCCTTTCCGAGGCCAAGCGGGAAGCCGCCACGGGCTTGCTGTTGCTTTGGCATGATCATTGGCCCGAGGCGCATGCCATCGCCCAGGCGCACGAAGGCGAAGCCGATTTCGATCTCCTGCACGCCTGGGTACATTGCCGCGAAGGGGATTTTTCCAATGCGCTGTATTGGATGAACGAAGCGGGAAAACATCCGCTTTTCCGAAAAAAATTTCCGTCGCTTCGCCGCGTTCAGGCCGAGGAGTTGTTGACTTTTTTCAAATATCTTCTCGGCGCATGAAGCGCTTTTCTTTTGAACCTTCACCCCCGGGTGAGGGTCTTCGCCAACCACTCGCCCGTATGGGATCCCCGGGTCGCGGTCACTTCTTCGACCGTGCCCTGCGCGATGATTCGTCCCCCGGCCTCTCCGCCCTCGGGACCGAGATCGA